>CALMQC010000458.1 GCA_937871895.1 uncultured Roseateles sp.
CCACAGGCCAGGGTCTCGCCCGCATCGCGCTCAAACACGCGCAGCGCAATGCGGTCACGCGAGAGGATCTGCATGAAACCGGCATTCACCTTGCGCGGGAAGTGCGCATTGGCTTCGATCAGCGGGCCGAGCGTCTCAACCGGCGCGGTGTCCACGTCCGCCACGCGCTGCACGGCGTGGGGGTTGCCCATCGAGACGACGCCGACGTCGACACCCTCCACGGGCCAGAACTCGAAGCCGTTTTCCAGGCGCGGCGTGAGGCCCGAGGCATCAAAGGGCAGGGCGGCATGCTCAAAAACTGGCGCGCCCATGTCCACGGTCACGCGGCCATCGTCTTGCAGCTGCAAATTGAGTCGGCGGTTCATCGTGTCCACCACCACGCGGCGCTTGTCGGTCAGGCCCGCATCCACCACGTAACGCACAAAGCAGCGCGCGCCATTGCCGCAGTGCTCCACCTCGTCGCCGGTGTTGTTGAAGATGCGGTAGCCGAAGTCGGCGTCGCTGGTGGTGGCGGGTTCGATGACCAGGATCTGGTCACAGCCCACGCCAAAGCGGCGGTCGCCCAGGCGACGCATCTGGTCCGGGGTCAGGCTGAAGGGCTGGCGCGTCGCGTCGAAGACGACGAAGTCATTGCCCGCGCCCTGCATCTTGGTGAAGCGCACTCGCATGGGGCGGGATTATCGGTGTCGCCAGCCTGGACGACGGGCACATCCCGAGGGCGCCTGCCGGAGCGCAAGGGCATCATGCCGGCCCATGACGCGCCTGCTCGAACGTGAAGACAGTCAGCGCCGCCTGCTTGACGCGGTGGCGCAGCTGGCCGACCCGCAGGCGCCGGGCCGCTGCGTGCTGCTGCCGGGTGAGGCCGGCATGGGCAAGACCAGCTTGCTGCGGGCGGTGCGCGCGTCCACCGAGGTGGAGGCCGACTGGTGGTGGGGTGCCAGCGAGCCTCTGCTGGCGCCGCTGCCACTTGCCCCCTTGATCGACATGCTGCCCAGCCTGCCCGCGCGCCTGGCAGACCGAGTGCGGCGCGGTGGGCCGGTGGGTGAGCTCGTGGCCGAGCTGCTGGTGCACGCACAGCTCGCCACGCGGCCATTGGTGTTGGTGTTCGATGACGTGCACTGGGCCGACGACGCCACGCTCGACCTGCTGCGCATCTTGGGCCGTCGCGTTGCCGGGCTGCGCGCATTGCTGGTGCTGGCCTGGCGCCCCGGCGAGGTGGGCGAGATGCACCCGCTGCGCTCCGTGCTCGCCGGCATCAACAGTCATGCCGCGCTGCGCCTGCCGTTGCCGCCACTGTCCGGCAGCGCCGTGGCGCAGCTGGCGGCGCAGGCCGGCCGTGCGGCCGAGGGCCTGCTCGAAGCCACCGGCGGCAATCCCTTCTTCGTGACCGAACTGCTGGCCGCCCCACCGGGCTTGCCGGGTGGCCTGCCGGTGTCGGTGCGGGATGCCCTGCTGTCGCGCGTGGCCCGCCTCGGCCCAGCGGCGCGCGAGCTGCTGGAGTGGCTGGCGCTCTCGCCCGTGGCGCTGGAGCTGGACCTCTTGCGCAGCCTCTGCGGGCTGGAGCCGGCGGCGCTTGACGAAGCGCTGGCCAGCGGCCTGGTGCAACTGGCCGGCGAGCAGTTGCGCTTCGCGCACGAGCTGGCGCAGCGTGCCGTGGCGCTGTCGCTGGAGCCGCGCGCGGCGTCTTTGCATGCGGCGCTGTTTGACGCCCTCAGCGACCGCGCGGCCGAGCCCACCCGGCGCATCCACCACGCCGCGCGCGCCGGCC
>CALMQC010000459.1 GCA_937871895.1 uncultured Roseateles sp.
CGAGCTGGCGCAGGACGTGCTGCAACGCGTGCGCCTGCGGGTGCGCGAAGGCAAGCTGCTGCCCATCGAGGTGGACCGCGCAGCGGCCAGCCTGCAGCAGGCCGAAGTGCGCCTTGCTGACCTGGAGGCCGACACGCGGCTGCAGCGCCAGCAACTGGCCTTGCTGCTGGACGAGCCGCTGCCCGGGCCCGAAGTCACGGGGAACGCGCTGCTCGAACCCGCCCCCAACCTGGCGTTGCCCGCACCCGCCGACGTGTTGGCGCGCAGGCCCGACCTGCAACGCGCACGCGCCCTGGTAGACGCCGCCTTGGCACGCCTGCGCGTCAGCGAGGCCCAGCGCTACCCGCAGCTGTCCTTCAGCGCCAACCTCAGCACCAATGGCAGCCGCGCCAGCGACTGGCTGTCCCAGCCCCTGGTCTCGCTCGCCGGAAATCTGGTCGTGCCCCTGATCGACTGGCGGCGGCTCGATGCCCAGCGCGACAGCGCCCGCACCGAGCTTGAACTCGCCGCCCTGCAGCTGCGCGACACCGTGGCGCGCGGCGTGGTCGAGGTCGAGGCCCTGCTGGTCGAAGGCCAACGCCTGCGCGACCAGCAAGCCGCCAACGCGGCGCGGCTGCGTGAGGCCACGCAAGCCGCCGCCCAAGCCGCACTGCGCTACGAGACTGGCACCCTCGCCCGGGCTGACTGGCTGCAGCTTGAAGTCGCCCGGCTCGACGCCGAGATCAGCGCCCAACAGCTGCTGCTGCGCGAGCGCGTGCAACGCGAGCAACTGGCCCGGGCGCTTGCCTATTGATGATGCAGCCCGCTGCGCCCGCATAAGCATCTGCCAAAGGCTTCGTTGGCGCGCAAGGCGACGACGCCCACACTCCCTCCATCGTCCCCTTGTGGACACCCCCTCTGGAAGGAGAAGCGCATGAGCATCACCGCCGTCAACGTCCGCAATCAATTCCGCGGCACCGTCATCGAAGTCATCGAAGGACCGGTCGTCTCCGAGGTGGACGTGCGCCTGCCCTCGGGGCAGCTGATCACCTCGGTCATCACCACCCGCTCGGTCAAGGACCTGGGCCTGGCGCCCGGCCGCGAGGTGGTGGCCCTGGTCAAATCGACAGAAGTCTCCATCGCCACCCTCTGAGCGCTCTGAGCGCCGAACCGGAGCCGCGCATGGCCTACCACCTGCCTCGCCTGCTCATCATCCCGGGCCTCAATGACAGCGGCCCTGCGCACTGGCAAAGCTGGCTGCAGCGCCAGCACCGCGACGCCCGCCGCGTGGTGCAGCGCGACTTCAGCACGCCCGACCTGGCCCGCTGGGCCGAGCGCATCCACAGCACCGTCCAGTCTGCCGGTGAGGGGCCCTGGTTGGCCGTGGCCCACAGCTTTGGCGTGCTGGCGCTGGCGCGCTACCTCGCTGACCACGGTGGCAACGCCGTGCAGCAGGCCCTGCTGGTGGCACCGGCCGACCCAGACCGCTTTGGCTTGGCCGAGCTGCTGCCCCAGGGCCGCCTGCCCATCACGACCCAGCTGATCGCCAGCACCAATGACCCCTGGATGGACGCCGCCACGGCACTGCGCTGGGCGAGGCGCTGGGGCGCCCACCACCGCAACCTCGGCGCTGTCGGCCACATCAATGCCGAGTCCGGCTTCGGCCCCTTCCCGCTGGCCCAGCGCTGGGTGGAATGGCACCGCGCGCGGGCGGCGGCTGAGCAAAGGTTTGATCACGCAAGTATTCAGGAGTGGTCGTTCGGCTACTGAGCCTGCAACCCAGCAAATCGCGCATATCGATATCGCCATTGATTCGACGACAAGCGCCCGGCGCCTGCCCAGAATCCGGCGCCCATGAACTTCCAACAATTGCGCTCGGTCCGCGAGGCCCAGCGTCGCAACTTCAATCTGACCGAGGTCGCCCAGGCGCTCTTCACTTCGCAGCCCGGTGTCAGTCGCCAGATCCGTGAGTTGGAAGAGGAGCTCGGCATCGACCTCTTCGTGCGCGCCGGCAAGCGCCTCACGGGCCTGACAGAGCCGGGCGCCCATGTGCTGCCCATCATCGAACGCCTGCTGCTCGAGGCCGACAACCTCAAACACGCGGCCGATGACTTCGCCACCTCGGGCAGCGGCCTGCTGCGCGTGGCGGCCACGCACAGCCAGGCGCGCTACGCGCTGCCACCGGCGGTGCGCGACTTCCGGCTCCAACACCCCGACGTGAGCCTGCAACTGCACCAGGGCTCGCCCCAGCAGATCGCGCAGTGGCTGCTGCGCGGCGAGGCCGACGTGGGCATCGCCACCGAGGCCCTGGCTCAGTACCCCGACCTGATCGCCCTGCCCTGCTACCGCTGGACCCACGTGGTCATCGTGCCCCAAGGGCACGCGCTGGCCGAGCAGCCGCTGACGCTGGAGCGCCTCGCCCGCGAGCCCATCATCACCTACGAGCCCGGCTACACCGGCCGCTCCCACATCGACGAGGCCTTTGCCGCCGCCGGCCTCGCGCCCCAGATCGCCCTCTCGGCGATGGACGCCGACGTGATCAAGACCTATGTGGAGCTCGGCCTCGGCGTCGGCATCGTCGCCTCCATCGCCTTCGATGCCGAGCGAGACCGAGGCCTGCAGGCCCTGGACGCGCGCCACCTGTTCGCCGACAACATGACCCGCATCGCGGTGCGCCGCAGTGCCTACTTGCGCGACTACGTCTATGCCTTCATCCAGACCTTTGCGCCGCCGTTGGAGCGCGCGGCCGTGGAGCGGGCGCGCGGCGAGTAGTTCATTCGCAAACCGCATATCGAAGCGACAAAGCCTTCGTTCCCCGCATCAGCGCGCCTTCCTAGAGTCACGTCATTGCTGACTCACCGGACCCCGCACCATGCGCTCTCGCTTTGCCCCCCTGCTCGCCGCCCTGGCCCTGCCGCTCATCGCCGCCGCACAGTCCAGCCTGCTCAACGTCTCCTACGACCCGACGCGCGAGCTGTACCAAGACTTCAACAAGGCCTACATCGCGCAGTCCAAGACGCCGGTCACCGTGCGCCAGTCCCACGGCGGTTCGGGCAAGCAGGCGCGCGCGGTGATCGACGGTCTGGAGGCCGATGTCGTGACCCTGGCCCTGGCCTACGACATCGACGTGCTGGCCGACAAAGGCCTGCTGGCGCCCGACTGGCAAAAGCGTCTGCCCCACAACGCCAGCCCCTACACATCGACCATCGTTTTCCTCGTCCGCAAGGGCAACCCCAAGCACATCGACGACTGGGCTGACTTGGCGCGCACCGGCGTCGAGGTCATCACCCCCAACCCCAAGACCAGCGGCGGTGCGCGCTGGAACTACCTGGCCGCCTGGGGATTCGCGCTCAAGCAACCGGGCGGCAATGCCGAGTCGGCCAAGGCCTTCGTCAAGCGCATCTACGCCAACGTCAAGGTGCTGGACTCCGGCGCGCGCGGCGCCACCACCACCTTCGTGGAGCGCGGCATCGGCGACGTGCTGATCGCCTGGGAGAACGAGGCCCAGCTGGCCGTCAAGGAGCTGGGGCCGAACAAGTTCGACATCGTCACACCGCGCCGCTCCATCCTCGCGGAGCCGCCGGTGGCCGTGGTGGACAAGATCGCCGCCAAGCGCGGCACCACCGCACAGGCCCAGGCCTATCTGCAGTACCTGTACAGCCCAGCCGGCCAGGAGATCGCGGCCCGCCACTACTTCCGCCCGCGTGACGCCCAAGTCGCCGCGCGCTATGCCAAGCAGTTCACCAAGCTGGAACTGTTCACCATCGACGAGCTGTTTGGCGGCTGGCGCCAGGCCCAGAAGACCCACTTCGACGACGGCGGCGTGTTCGACCAGATCAGCACCAGCATCGGGCGCTGATCGTCGGCACTCAACTCAACGCGTCCAGCGCTCCGTCACTGCCTTCACACGCTCGCCAAAGGCGCGCGCGGTGGCCAGGTCGCCGGGCACCATTTCGTCGGCCGAGGCGTCGCTGGGCGTCTGGGTGATGAGGCCGGCGTAGCCGCCGAGGTTGTTGATGTCGTCGCGCGTGGCGGCCTTGTGGTTGGGGGCTTTCATGCCCATCCCGACCCAGATCATCCCGTGCTGCTGGCTCAGGGTGTGCAGGTACTGCATGGTGCCCTGCTTGTCGCCATTGAGGGTGGCCGAGTTGGTGAAGCCGGCGGCGATCTTGTCCTTCCAGGCCTGGGCGTACCAGGGCTTGCTGGAGGCATCGGCAAAGCGCTTGAACTGCCAGCTCGGGCCGCCCATGTAGGTGGGCGTGCCGAACACGATGGCATCTGCCGCTGCGAGCGTGGCCCAGTCGGCATCGCTGATCAAGCCTTCGGCGCTGATGGGCATCAATTGGGCGCCAGCGGCAGCGGCCACGGCCTCGGCGACTTTGGCGGTATGGCCATAGCCGGAGTGGAAGAGAACGACGATCTTGCTCATGAGGGAACTCCTGTTGAATGAGGGGCGGTGTCAGGCACCGAGGTCGAAAACGAGCACTTCGGCGTCCTGGCCGCCGGAGACGTTGATGCGCAAGGTGTCGGTGAGCTGCAGCGCATCACCGGCGGCCAGGCGCTGGCCGTTGACGCTGAGGCTGCCACGCGCGAGGTGCACATAGGCCAGGTGGCCGGCGGGCAAGGCCAGTTCGGCCTGCTCGTCGCCGTCAAACAGCCCGGCATACATGCGCGCATGGGCGTGGATGGACAGCGAGCCTTCGGCCCCATCGGGCGAGGCCACCAGGCACAGGCGGCCGCGCTTGCGCTCGGGCCCGAAATGCTGCTGCTCATAGCGCGGCGCCACGCCGGCGGTGTGGGGCTGGATCCAGATCTGCAGCAGGTGGCAGGTGTCCTGCAGCGAGGGGTTGACCTCGCTGTGCATCACGCCCGTGCCGGCGCTCATGCGCTGCACGTCGCCGGCCTGGACCAGGCCTTGGTGCTCGCCGGAGCTGCCCATCCGGTCCCGGTGCGCCAGGGTGCCGGCGAGCGGGTAGGTCAGGATCTCCATGTCGCGGTGCCCATGCATGCCAAAGCCGGTGCCGGGCGCGATCAGGTCGTCATTGATCACGCGCAGCGGCCCGAAGCCCATGCGCTGCGGGTCGTGATAGTCCGCGAACGAGAAGCTGTGGAAGGACTTCAGCCAGCCGTGATCGGCGTGGCCGCGCTGGGAGGAGGAGATGAAGGTTTGCATGGCCGAGATCTTGGGGCTGGGCCCGATCTCGACCATGCTGGCGCCGTTGACGGCGCCATTCAATCAGACTGAACGACGAGGCTCAGTCGCCTTTGAAGCCACTGGCCTTGACCAAGGCCGCCCAACGCGGCGCTTCGCTGCGCAGCATCTGCTCGGTCTCGGCGCGCGAGGTGCCCAGCACGCGGAAGCCGGCCTCCTGCAGCTTGGCCTTGGTGGCCGGGTCCTGCAAAGCCGCCACGGCCTGGCGGTTCAGTTGGTCCAGCACGGCGGCCGGCGTGCCGTGCGGCGCGAACAGGGCAAACCAGGCCGAGAAGTCGATCTTGGGCAGGCCCAGCTCGGCAAAGGTGGGCACGTCGGGCAGCACGGGCGAGCGCGCGCTGCTCGTGGTGGCCAGTGCGCGCATCTTGCCGCCCTTGATCTGCGCGGCACCGAGCGCCGTCGAGACGAAGGATGCCGCCACCTCACCGGCGACGATGGCGGTCACCGCGTCACCCGTGGCACGGTAGTGCACGGGCTCGACGGCAAAGCCGCCGGCGTCGGCCAGCATCTCGGCGCCAAAATGGCCCGGGGTGCCGGCGCCAAAGGTGGCGAGGTTGACGCGCTTGCCACCCGTGCCATTGGCCTTGGCGAACTTCAGGAAGTCGGCAAAGCTGGCATAGGGCGCATTGACGGGCACGACGAGCACGAAGTCCGAACGCACCAGCTCGCTGACGCCCACCAGCTCCTTGGCCGGGTCATAGGGCAGCTTGCTGAAGGCGGGTGGCGCAATGCTGATCGAGCCGACTTCGCCGATCAGCAGCGAGTAGCCATCGGCCGGGCTCTTGGCCACCGCTTGCGCGGCGATCTGGCCGCCGGCACCAGCCCGGTTGTCGATCACGACCTGCTGCTTGAGCAACTCGCCCAGCTTGGCGCCGACGAGGCGCGTCACCACGTCGGGGCCGGTGCCCGGCGGGAAGCCGACGAGCAGCTTCACAGGCCGCTCTGGCCAGGTCTGCGCCTGCGCGGCGAGCGGGGCCAGGCCCAGGGCGGGCAGCAGCGAAAGCAGGTCACGGCGGCGAGGCAGGCGGTGTGTCATGGGCTGGGCTTTCTGGTCAAAGCAGGTTGAGGCGGCGCAGTGTCGCCAGCCTGGATCGGCGGCGCTGTCATCCGTGAGGACGACAGGCCCGCCCGTTGGCCCTGGCGCTGGCTACAGTGCGCCGCGCCATGCCCCACAACTGCCGTAACCAGCGCTCAGTGCGTCAGCTGCGCTTGACCAAAGCGCGCAAACAGCTCGCTGCGGAAATGCAAGCCCAGCCGCGCAAAGGCGCGGGCGCGGTAGGTCTTGACCGTGGGCACCGTGAGCCCCAAATCGGCCGCGACGCCGTCGTAGGTCCAGCCGCGCAGCAGCCGCTCGCAGACGTCCAGCTCACGCACCGTCAGCGCCGGAGCGGCCGCCAGCATGGCCGCGCGCGGCGATGGCGCTTGGCTGCGTTCATGCCGCAGGCTCAGGTGCCGCCGCACTGCCTGGAACAGCAAGGGCGCCATGGCCTGAAAGCGCTCGCGCTCGGCCGCCGTGAAGGGGCCTTGCGGCTCGTGGTGGTAGAGGTTGACGGCCAGCAGTGCGCCGCTCTCGTCCTGCGCGGCCACGGACAGCCGCTCCAGCACCTGGTGCGCCCGGTAGATGGCCTCGCGGTGCTCACGGTTGGGGGCGGCATCGGCATGCATGGTCGTGACCAGGGGGCCAGCGGCACGCTGGCGCCGCACGCGGTCAAAGCTGCTGTCCCTCAGGTAGAGCCCGCCGGCATAGGCCTCGAAGCACGCCGCCGTGCGGTCGGGGCCGGCATCGGCATGCGTGCTGGAGAGGTGCATCACCGGCGCGCAGCCCGGCTGCAACTCGTAGACCGACCACGAGGCGGCGCGAATGGCCGGCTGCAGCGCGGCCAGCGCCCGGCCGGCAAAGTCGCTGGCGCCCAGCGCATCGATCACGCCACAGAGGCTGGCGGCGGTGGTGGCATGCATTCCGTTGAACTCCTGAAAGGTCGCGCACATGTTGCCCTTTGCGCGCCAATTGCCCACTAGGACGAGCCCCATGAGCAGCCCTGACTCCTTCTTCGACGCCCCTTTCCCGCCCGCCCCGGCGCTCACGCCCTTCACCCGCATCCGCTGTGCGGTGAGCCCCTTGGTCAGCCTGGGCGCCGCGCCTCTGGGCGAGCGCCGCTACGTGCCCCTGGCCGGCGGCGAGGTGCGCGGCCCGGGCTTGAGCGGCCGCATCCTCGAAGGCGGCGTGGACTGGCAGATCGCCCGCGCCGACGGCGTGCTGGAGATCGATGCCCACTACGTGATCGAGGCCCAGGACGGCGCCCGCATCGAGGTGCGCAGCCAGGGCCTGCGCCACGGCCCGCCCGAGGTGATGGCCCGCCTCGCGCGGGGCGAAGACGTACCGGCCAGCGACTACTTCTTCCGCACCCTGGTGCGCTTCACCACCGGCGCGCCGGCC
Source organism: uncultured Roseateles sp. (assembly GCA_937871895.1). GTDB lineage: Bacteria > Pseudomonadota > Gammaproteobacteria > Burkholderiales > Burkholderiaceae_C > Pelomonas. Next base: position 7,629 of record CALMQC010000459.1, read on the forward strand.
TGGGCGCACCTGAACCGGCAATTGCTGATCTCGGTGGGCTGCCGACAGGCCAGCAGCGTGCTGCTGTCGCTCTACGCGCTGAGCTGAAGGGCCGCCTGAACATAGACTCGGGCGCATGGCCGCCCCCACTGACAAACGCCGCGCGCTGACCCCCGACGCGCTGGCCATGATCGACACCATCGCCCGCACGGGCAGTTTTGCCGCCGCCGCGCGCGACATGGGCCGCGTGCCGTCGGCGCTGACCTACTCGGTCCGCCAGCTCGAAGACGCGCTCGACGTGCTGCTCTTTGACCGCAGCTCGCGCCAGGCGGTGCTGACCCGCGCCGGGCAGGAGCTGCTGCTCGAAGGCCGCCGCCTGCTGCAGGAGCTGGACGCCGTGGCCAACCGCGTGCGCCGCGTGGCCACCGGCTGGGAGAGCGAGTTCACCATCGCCATGGACGACTCGCTGGCCCGCCGCGCCATGTTTGACCTGATCGACGCCTTCTACGCCCAGCGCATCGACGGCGAGGCGCCGCCCACCCGCATCCGCTTCCGCACCGAGGTGCTGGCCGGCACCTGGGAAGCCCTGCTCCATGGCCAGGCCGACCTGGCGCTCGGCGTCACCAGCCAGCTCAGCGATGCCCATGTGCGCTGCGAGCCGATGGGCCAGGTGGACTTTGTCTTTTGCGTGGCGCCCCACCACCCGCTGGCCGCGCTGCCGGGGCCGCTGTCGGCGGCGGAGATTGCCCCGCACCGCATCGTGGCCGTGGCCGATACGGCCCGCCAGATCGAGGCCTTGACCGTGGGCATCGTGCCCGGGCAGGACGTGCTGACCGTGCCTTCGCTGGCCGCCAAGCTGGAGGCCATCATGCGCGGCCTCGGCTGCGGCCGCCTGCCCGCCGCCATGGTGCGCCGCCACATCGAGGCCGGCCGCCTGGTGACGCAAGAGACCGACCTGAGTCACCGCCCCAACCCCGTCTACTACGCCTGGCGCGAGAGCCCGCAGACCAGCGGCAAGGCCCTGGCCTGGTGGCTGGCGCAGCTGGCCAGCCCGGTCACGCGCCGCGCGCTGATTGAGCAGCACGAGGGCCTGCTTCTCTGATGACGGCTTACATCGGCAGGTTTGCGCCCTCGCCTACCGGCCCGCTGCACGCCGGCTCGCTGGTGGCGGCGCTGGCCAGCTGGCTCGATGCCCGCGCCCACGGCGGACAGTGGCTGGTGCGCATTGAGGACGTGGACGGCCCGCGCTGCCCGCCGGGGATGGATGCGCTGATCCTGCAGCAGCTCGACCAACTCGGCTTGCGACCCGACGCACCGCCCGAATGGCAGTCCCGCCGCAGCCCTCTTTACGAAGCGGCCTTGCAGCGTTTGATCGACGCCGGCCAAGCTTACGGCTGCGCCTGCACGCGCGCCGAGATCGCTGCGGCGGCTGGCCCGCGCCAGCGGCATGGCGAGTTGGTCTACCCAGGCACCTGCAGGAACGGTACCCACGGCCGCCCGGTGCGCGCCTGGCGCTTCCGCGTGGACGGCCGCATCGACTGGCAGGACCGCCGGCTTGGGCGCCAGACGCAAGACCTCGCCGTCGAAGTCGGCGACTTCGTCCTCAAGCGCGCCGACGGCCTCTGGGCCTACCAACTGGCCGTGGTGGTGGACGACGCCGACCAAGGCATCACCGACATCGTGCGTGGCGAGGACCTGGCCGACAACACGCCCCGCCAGATCGCGCTGCAACGCGCCCTCGGCCTGCCGCTGCCACGCTACCTGCACACGCCGCTGGTGCTGGCGCCGGATGGGCAAAAGCTCTCCAAGCAGAACGGCGCCGCCGCGCTGGACTTGAGCGACCCGGCCGCTCGGCTGCGCGAGGCCGCCGGCGTGCTGGGCCTGCAGGCATCCGGCGCCGACTTGCTGCCCAGCCTCGTCACAGCCTGGCAGGCACGGCACGGCGACAATGGCTGAACTCTCCCCCAACAGGATTTCCCCATGAACACCACCCCCAGCGGCTTGCAGATCGAAGACACCCTGGAAGGCGACGGCAAGCTCGCCCAGGCCGGCCAGGATGTCTCCGTCCACTACACAGGTTGGCTCTTTGTGGACGGCAAGCGCACCACCAAGTTCGACTCCAGCCTGGACCGCCGCGAGCCTTTCGAGTTCGAGCTCGGGGCCGGCATGGTCATCCGGGGCTGGGATGAAGGCGTCCAGGGCATGAAGATCGGCGGCAAGCGCACGCTCGTCATCCCGGCGGGCCTGGGCTACGGCGCACGCGGCGCGGGCGGCGTGATTCCGCCGAACGCGACGCTCCTCTTCGAGGTCGAGCTGCTGGGCGTGTCCGGCGGCCCCGAGCCGGTGAGCCTCACGCTCACGCAAACGGCCAGCGGCCTGCAGTTTGACGACCAGGTCGTGGGTGACGGCGCCGAGGCCCAGGCCGGCCAGCGCGTGCAGGTGCACTACACCGGCTGGCTCTTCAAGGACGGCCAGCGCGGCAAGAAGTTCGACTCCAGCAAGGACCGCGGCCAGCCCTTCCGCTTCCGCCTGGGCGGCGGCGAGGTCATCCAGGGTTGGGACGAAGGCGTCCAGGGCATGAAGGTGGGGGGCCGGCGCATGCTGGTCCTGCCGCCCGAACTCGGCTATGGTGCCTACGGCGCGGGCGGCGTCATTCCGCCCAATGCCACGCTGCTGTTCGAGGTCGAACTGCTGGGCGTGTAAAGCGCCCGTCACACCGGCCTGCTCCCATCGTCCTTCGCACTGGAACTCGCCCATGGACACCGCCCACCAACAGCTGCTCGAAGACCAACGCCGCTTCCAGCGCGTCGAGTTCTTCCTCGTGCCCGAGGAGGGCGACTATTTGCCGGTCTGGGTGTTCAAGCCACGCGAGCTGGCCAATGAGCGCGGCGGCGTGGTGGTGAACATCAGCGAAGGCGGCCTGCAGGTGATGACCGGGGCAACACCGCCTCTCTCCGCCGGCCAGTACGAGCTGCGCCTGCTGACCGGTGACGACGACAGCGAGCCACTCTTCAAGGGCGCCGTGCGCCAGGTCTGGCAACGGGGGCTCTCGGACACCGCGCAACTGGGCGGCTTCGAGTTCGTGCAGCCCAATTCGCTGGCCGAGGAATTCCTGCTGCGCCAGAGCACCAATGTGCAGGAGCGCCAGTGGGTGCGCTGCGTGCTGGTGCCGGTGCACTGAGGCCCGCAGACGCCTGACAGCCAAGCCTTGATCGACTGTCCTCAGCGCGCGATGGCCTTAGGTCGCTCGGCAAGGTCTTGATCATGCGACCCTGGCGCCCGCCCTTGGAGCTCGCTCGTGATGCCCAGGCCTTGACGGACTGTGCGTGCTGGCGGACAGAGGGACGATCGACGGCTCAAGGCTGGTTGCTGCCGTTCGCGTGCCAGCCGATCAGTGGCGCCTATGTGCCCAAAGCGGACGTCGGCACAGGCCTTGCCAACCTTCCAGAAAGCTGCCGCTCAACGTGAAAGCTCAGCCGACCAAGCCAGCGAAGCTGGCGCAGGTCGGCTGCAGCGAAAGGTTGACCAGCGCCGCATTGCTAGTGGAAGCCAACGACGAACTTAACCGGCCGGCCATGAAGATCTGATTTCGGAGCGTTGTCGTACCGAACAAAGCAGACGTCGAAATACGTGTAGCCGTAATCTTGGGGATCGTGCTCGGCCTCGAATACGAGCGAGAGGACAAAGTCGCATTCCTGTTGTCGAGCCTTTCGGGCGAGGTCGATAGTGACGAGCTGCCAAGCGCCCTTGTCTCTCATGAATTCTTCGAGCAACTGAACTGCTCGCGACAGCAGGTAGGCACGGTGCGGCAGCACACGATTCGCCAGTTCAACAGAATCCCTCGCTGGCGCCTGGCCT
>CALMQC010000460.1 GCA_937871895.1 uncultured Roseateles sp.
ATGCGCGGCCGAGCCAGCGGCGTGGTGGCAGGGGCGGCGGCGCCGGCGCCCACGGCGTCGGCCCCAGCAAGCGCCAAGGTGGACGCCAAGCCGGAACACAAGGCTGACGCCAAACCTGAAGCGAAGGCCGACACAAAGCCCGACGCCAAAGCCGCCGCGGCGTCCGCCGCGCCCGCAGCCTCGGCAGCCGGCAGCGACCCCACGGTCTACTTCGTTCAGGTCGGTGCCTATGTGCGCGCCGAAGACGCCGAGAGCCAAAAGGCCAAGCTCGCGCTGCAAGGCTTCACCGCCAAGGTGCTGGAGCGCGAGCAGTCCGGCCGCACGGTCTACCGGGTGCGCATCGGCCCCTTCGACACCCGCGCCGAGGGTGAAGCCCAGCAGACCAAGGTCGAAGGCGCCGGCTTCGAGGCCAACCTCGTCCGCGTCCAGCGCTGAAAGGATCCGCCATGGCCATCCCCCGTCGCCCCCTGGTGCTCGGCCTGCTGCCCACCGGACTGGCCCTGCGCCTCGGTGATGCCCAGGCCCAGGGCGGGCCGGTGCCTGGCCGCCATTACCAGGTGCGCACTGGCCCGGCCCTGCCGCCGAGCGACCCGGCGCGCATCGATGTGGTGGAGTTCTTCTGGTACGGCTGCCCGCACTGCTATGTGTTCGAGCCCGTCATCGAGCACTGGGCCAAGCAGGCGGCGGCGGACGTCAACTTCCGGCGCGTGCATGTGCAGTTCCGCGCCAACATGAAGGCCCACCAGCGCATGTTCTTCGCGCTGGAGGCCTTGGGGCTGGAACCCCAGGCGCGGCCCGGCATCTTCTCGGCCATCCACCGCCAGGGCCAGATGCTCGACAGCCTGGAGTCACAGTCGCGCTTCCTGGCCACGGCGGGCGTGGACAGCGCCAAGTACAAGGCGGCGTGGCAGTCCATGGGCGTGGCCACGCGCTGCCTGCAGGCCGACCAACTGGCCGAGGCCTATGACATCGACGGCGTGCCCAGCCTCGGCGTCGCCGGCCGCTTCCTCACCGCCCCCAGCATGCAAAACGGCGGCGAAGGCCTGCCCGAACCCGAACTTGGCCGCCGCGCCGTGCTGGTGGTCGAATACCTCCTCCAACGCCAACGCACCGCCCGATGAAACGCCGCGACCTCTCCGCCCTGCTTGCCCTCGCCCCCTTGGCCGACCTGGCCAGCGCGCAAGGCGCGCCCGTTGAAGGCAAGCACTACATCCGCCTCGGCCAAGCCCTGCCCAGCACGCCGGGCAAGATCGAGGTCGTCGAGTTCTTCTTCTACCTGTGCCCGCACTGCTTTGCGTTTGACCCGGTGCTGGAACAGTGGCTCAAGACCCTGCCGGCCGACGTCAGCTTCCGGCGCGTGCCCATCGGCACCCAGGCCCAGCTCAAGCTGCTGGCCAAGGCCTACTACGGGCTGGAGAGCCTGGGGCAGACCCACGCCACCCACTCAGCGCTGTTCAACGCCATCCACCGCGAGCGCCTGGACCTGAGCACCGAGGACAAGCTGCTGGCCTTCCTTGGCCGCATCGGGCAGGACCCGGCCCGGGTCAAGCAGGCCATGAACTCCTTCGGCGTCCAGACCAAGGCGCAGCAGGGCCTGAAGCTCGCCGAGTCCAGCGGCGTTGACAGCGTGCCTCAGCTCACCATTGCGGGCCGTTGGCGCACCGGGCCGGGCATCGTCGGCGCCCCCGGGCAAGCCGAGGCAGTGTCGGGCCAGCAAGCCTGCGCCGTTGCGGATTTCCTCATCAAACAGGCACGCGGCAAGGCTTGAATTCGATTGGGTGCACCGGCGGCGCACCTAGAATCGTCTGCAACTTTTGTGCCGCCATGATCCGAAACGCGCCGCTGCTGGTCCCCGCCCTGCTGACCGCCCTGCTCGCCACGCTGTGGGGTGCCCCCGCCGCGCAAGCGGCCAAGACCGACCGGACCCAGCCCTTCGTCATCCAGTCTGACAACGGTGGCGAGGGCAACAAGATCTCGCAACGCACGCGCCTGACCGGCAATGTGGTGATTTCTCAAGGCACGCTGCAGTTGCGCGCCGAGAGCGTGGACCTGCGCATCACGGCCGACGGCTTCCACCAAGCGCTGGCCAGCGGCACCACCGGCAAGCCGGTCAGCTTCAGCCAGGGGCGCGACGTACCTGGCGAGAGCGTCCAGGGCCAGGCCGATCAGGTCGAGTTCGACACCAAGAGCGACACCGTGCGCTTCATCGGCAATGCGGTGGTCAAGGTCCTGCGCGGCACGGCCGTGGCCGAGGAGGTCTCGGGCGCCGTGGTGCTCTATGACAACCGCAACGAGGTGTTCCGCTTCGAAGGGGGGCAAGCCTCGCCCAACCCGGCCGGCCGTACCCGGCTGGTGATCATGCCGCGTGCCACAGCGGCCGAGGCAGCCGCCTCGGCAGCGCCCTTGCCGCTGCAGCCCAGCACCACACTCACCCCTCCGACGAAGACCGCTCCGTGATGAGTGCTGCGACGGAGAGCCGCCTCGACGCCGAGAGCCTGGCCAAGAGCTACGGCGTACGCCGCGTCGTCAAGAACGTGCACCTCAGCGTGCGCAGCGGCGAGGTGGTCGGCCTGCTGGGCCCCAACGGCGCCGGCAAGACCACCAGCTTCTACATGATCGTCGGCCTCATCCGGTCAGACGCCGGCGTGATCCGCATCGACGGCCAGGAGGTGCAGCGCCTGCCCATCCACGCCCGGGCGCGGCTGGGCCTGTCCTATCTGCCGCAGGAGGCCTCGATCTTCCGCAAGCTCAGCGTCGAGCAGAACATCCGCGCGGTGCTGGAGCTGCAGCAGGACGAACGCGGCCGCTCCCTGCCCAAGGCGCGCATCGACGAGTTGCTCGAAGGCCTGCTGCACGACCTCTCCATCGAAAGCCTCCGGCACAGCCCGGCCCCGGCCCTCTCGGGCGGCGAGCGCCGCAGGGTCGAGATCGCCCGGGCCCTGGCCACGCAGCCGCGCTTCATCCTGCTGGACGAGCCCTTTGCCGGCGTGGACCCCATCGCCGTGCTGGAGATCCAGCGCATCATCGGCTTCCTCAAGGAACGCGGCATCGGGGTCCTGATCACCGACCACAACGTCCGCGAGACCCTCGGCATCTGCGACCGCGCCTACATCATCAGCGAGGGCACGGTGCTGGCCCAGGGCACGCCAGATGAGATCGTGGCCAATCCAGACGTTCGCAAGGTTTATCTCGGCGAACACTTCCGAATGTAGGGCGAGCGTCCGTCGATGAAGCCCACCCTACAACTCCGCCTCAGCCAGCACCTGGCGCTGACGCCCCAGTTGCAGCAGTCCATCCGGTTGCTGCAGCTCTCGACCCTGGAGCTCAACCAGGAAGTCGAGCAGATGCTCGCCACCAACCCGCTGCTGGAGACCGAAGAGGAGTTCAGCGTCAGCACCCCCGAGCTGTCCAGCAATGCGCCGGCCGAGCGGGACGACGCCGCGCCGGACTACAGCGACAGCGCCGAAGCGAGCACTGAAGCCGCTGGCGAGCGCGAGCTGGCGGCCGAGGACTTTGGCACCACCGACCGCGAGGACTGGTCCAACGGCACCGAGGGCGATGACTTTGACGGCATCCGCGAGCTGCCGAGCAACAGCCCATCGAGCAGTGGCGACGATGACGGCGAGCGCGGCGAGACCGAGTCGGCCGACATCAGCCTGGCCGAGCACCTGGCCCAGCAGCTGGCCGGCATGCAGCTCTCCGCCGCCGAGCGCACGGCGCTGCAGATCCTGATCGACTCGCTCAACGAGGACGGTTACCTCGAAGACAGCCTCGAAGACATCACCGCCAGCCTGCTGCCGGGCGAGGACGAGGACGCGGCCGAATCGCGCGAGGAATTGCTCGACCACCTGCGCATTGCTCTGCGCTGGCTGCAAAGCATGGACCCCGCCGGCATTGGCGCTCGCGACCTGCCCGAGTGCCTGTGCCTGCAGCTGGCCACGCATCCGGCCAGCCCCGAGCGCGAACTGGCTGCCACCATCGCTCGCAGCCACCTGGAGCTGATGGCGCGGCGCGACACGCGGCGACTGCTGCTGGAAACCGGCGCCGACGAGGCCCTGCTGCGCCGCGCACAAGCCTTGATCACCACCTTGGAGCCCAAGCCCGGCCGCCGCTTCGCCACCAGCAGCGCCGCCGCCGTGGTGCCCGACGTCATCGTGCGCAAGACCGGCCCCGGCGGCCGCGAGTTCCGCGTGATGCTCAACCCCGACGTCGCGCCCAAGCTGCGCATCAACGAGCTCTACGCCAACGCCCTGCGCGCCACGCGCGGCGGCATCAGCAACTCGCCGCTGGGCGGCCAATTGCAGGAGGCGCGCTGGTTCATCAAGAACATCCAGCAGCGCTTCGAGACCATCCTGCGCGTCAGCACCGCCATCGTCGAGCGCCAACGCGGTTTCTTCCAGCATGGCGAGTTGGCGATGAAGCCCCTGGTGCTGCGGGAGATTGCCGACGAGCTCGGCCTGCACGAGTCCACCATCTCGCGCGTGACCACGGCCAAGTACATGGCCACGCCCTGGGGCACTTTCGAGCTCAAGTATTTCTTCGGCTCCGGCCTCAACACCGAGACCGGCGGCGAGGCCTCCAGCACCGCCGTGCGGGCGCTGATCAAGCAGTTCATCGCGGCCGAAGACGCGAAGAAGCCGCTGTCAGACAGCGCCATCGCCGGCATGCTCGACGAGCAGGGCATCCAGTGCGCGCGCCGCACCGTCGCCAAGTACCGCGAGGCGATGAAGATCGCCCCGGCCAACCTGCGCAAAGCCCTCTGATCACAGGGCCTAGGGCTGCCTAGCAGCCAGGTGTCGCGTGCTCAAGACAGACACGCAAATGTCATGGGTGCTGAACCGCCAAAAAGCACCGATTGGCCCCCTCGCAACTTACCAGGTTCGCTTGTGAGCCCCTCCGAACTGACCGCACACTCAAATTTGCATGCGAGCAAGGCTCCAGGTCGTTGCCGCCGCACAGGGAGAGTGCAGTCACATGGGCGTTGACCCCATGGCTCTCCTTGGTTGTCGGCGCCTGCGCTCGCAGCGTCAACTTTTCAGGAGAGGCTCCCCATGTCCATTTCTTCCGTGTCCAGCAAGCTTTTCGCGACGGCCCTCGTCGCTGTCGGTTTCGTCGTCAGCACCGCCTCCGCCGCATTGCCTCCCGAGGTGCAAGCCAAGGTAGACAAGGCCAAGACCCGCCTGGTCGCGCTGGCCGCTGACCCCGGCGTGATCGCCGCCATCAAGGATGCCAACGCCAAGGGCGATGCCGGCATGAGCAATGGCAAGTGGGTCGATCTGCCGGACTCCGACGCCTTCATCCAGGCCCTGCTCAAGTCCAAGGTCAGCCTGCAGATCGCCAAGTGGGAGCAGGAAGACGACAACATCAACAAGCTGCTGCTGCGCGACCAAAAGGGCAACCTGGTTGGCGCCAGCGTGCGCCCGCTGATCTGGAACAACGCGACGCGCCCCGTCTTCGCGCAAGCCCTCAAGGGCCAGGCTTGGGCTGCTGACGAGGTCAAACCCGACACCTCGACCCAGGTGCCCAGCGTGCATGTGTCCGCGCCGGTGCTGGACCACGGCAAGCCCATCGGCGTGCTGCACGGCGCCGTGACCGCGAAGTAAAAGCGTGCCGGGCCGCTGGCGGCCCGGCTGGATGCACAACCGATCCCAGGAGCAAGACATGCTCAATTCCCTCAAAGTCGGACACCGCCTCGCGGCCGGCTTTGCCACCGTGCTGATCCTGCTCGGCATCATCAGCATGCTGTCGCTTGGCCGCCTGGCCTCGCTCAAGTCTGACCTGGCCGCCGTCACCGGCGAAGCGCCGGAACGCCTGGCCAGCAAACTCAGAGACTTGGCGCGCTACCAGAGCGTGACCATCCGCGACGTGATCATGCAGGACGACATGGCCTTCAAGAAGAAGGAGTTCGACCTGATGAAGGCGGCCCGCGCTGACTACGAAAAGACCTCGGAAAGCCTGGCCGCACTGGTGCAGAACGAACCTGCCACGCGTGACGCCTTGGCCCGCGCCGCCAGCGCGCTGGCCGCTACCAAAGGCATGATCGAAAAGATCGTCGACCTGACCATGAGCGACGACATGGCCGGGGCCTCGGCCATGATCCGCGACCAGCTGCGCCCCGCCCAGGTGGCTCACGTCAAAGCGCTGGACGAGGTGATCGACAGCATCAAGGTCTCCTCAAGCCGGCGCGACGAAGCGGCCACCGCCAGCTACCGCGTCTCGGTGTGGCTGATCATCGGGCTGTCGCTCGCCGCACTGCTGGTGGGCGGCTCGGTGGCCTGGCGCATCCAGCTCAGCATCACGCGGCCACTGGCCGAGGCGGTGTCCATCGCCCAGTCCATCGCCGAAGGCGACCTCTCGCGCGAAATCCACGAGCACTCGAACGACGAGATCGGCCGGCTGATGCACGCGCTGCATGCCGTCAATGGCGACCTGAGCCGCATCATGCAGACCGTGCGCGCCTCGGCCGAGACCATGCAGACGGCGACCGTCGAGATCGTGGCCGGCAACTCGGACCTGAGCCAGCGCACCGAGCAGCAGGCCGCCAACCTCGAACAGACCGCTGCCTCGATGGAGGAGCTGACCTCCACCGTGCGCAACACCGCCGACACCGCGCAAAGCGCCTCGACCCTGGCCGGCCAAGCCAGTGAATCGGCGGCCAAGGGCGGCTCGGTGGTGGCCCAGGTGGTCGAGACCATGAGCGCCATCCAGCAAAGCTCGCGCAAGATCACCGACATCATCGGCGTGATCGACGGCATCGCCTTCCAGACCAACATCCTGGCGCTGAACGCCGCCGTCGAAGCGGCCCGAGCTGGCGAGCAAGGGCGGGGCTTTGCCGTCGTGGCCGCCGAAGTGCGGGCCCTGGCGCAGCGCTCGGCCCAAGCCGCGCGCGAGATCAAGACCCTCATCGGTGCCAGCATGGAGAACGTCGAGACCGGCAGCTCGCTGGTGGCCGATGCCGGCGTCACCATGACCGAGATCGTCGATCAGGTACAGAAGGTCAGCAGTCTGATTGCCGAGATCAGCGCCGCCACGCAGGAGCAGACGCGCGGCATCGCCCAGATCAACCAGGCGGTCGGCCAACTGGACCAGGTCACGCAGCAAAACGCCGCCCTGGTTGAGGAGAGCGCCTCCGCTTCAGAGAGCCTGCAGCAGCAGGCCAACCATCTGGTGGAGACGGTGGGCGTATTCCGCCTCGCCCGGGGCCACGGCTGAGTGCATCCGCTTTCGCCCCCGGCCCCCGCGCCTGCGGGTGTCGGCAAAGGCGACAACGCACCGCGGCGCGCGTCGGCCAACGCCGCTAACCCCTTGTGAGCCCAAGGAGTTGGGCGCTTGGCATGGATCCTGATATAGAGAGAGCAAGCGGCAAGGACGGGCGTGCAGCGAGCCTCGCAACACCCTCCCGGTCGCCCAAGCACCTCCAACAAAAGCGCACTTCGAAGTCTTCGAGCCCGCCACCCGGCGGGCTCTTTTTATTGCAGTCAGGCGGCGACAATCCCGCCCGTGCCGCCCTCCTCCAAGCTCTCCCTCTTCGTCCCCTGCGCCTCCGGGGTGGAACCCCTGCTCGAAGCCGAGCTCAAGGCCTTTTTGCCGCCCGGCGTGCGCAGCAAGGTCCAGGCCCTGCGCGGCGGTTGCGCCTTGCAAGGCAGCCTGGAAGATGCGATGCGCATCAACCTCGAAACCCGCCTCGGCCAGCGCGTGCTGGTCGAGTTGATCGAAGGCCCTTACCGGCATGAGGACGACCTCTACGCGCTGGCCTTGCGCGTGGACTGGCGCGACTGGATCACCCCCAAGCACACGCTGCGCGTGGACGTCACGGCCCAGCGCTCGCCGCTGCAAAGCCTCAACTTCGCGGCACTGCGCATCAAGGACGCCATCTGCGACCAACTGCGCGAGCACACCGGCGAGCGTCCCAGCGTGGACACCAGCCGGCCCGACCTGCCTGTGGTGCTGCACGTGGGCCCCGAGCGCGCGGCGCTGTATGTGGACACCTCGGGCGAGCCGCTCTTCAAGCGCGGCTGGCGCATCGACAAGGGCGACGCCCCGCTGAAGGAGACCCTGGCCGCCGCCATGCTCGCCGCCGCCGAGTGGCGGGGTGACAGCGCGCTGCACGACCCCTGCTGCGGCTCGGGCACCATCCCCATCGAAGCGGCATTGATCGCCACCGACACCGCGCCGGGCTTGCAGCGCCGCTTTGCCTTTGAGCGGCAATTGCCCTTCCAGCAACTGCGCGGCGCCTGGGGCGAGATGACGCAAGCGGCCCGTGCCCGAATCCATCCGCCCGCCGTGCCCATCTATGCGTCTGACGTCGCCTTCCGCATGGTCGATTTCGCGCGCCGCAATGCCGAGCGCGCGGGCGTGGCGCAATACATCCAGTTCAATGGCGGCGATGCGCTGGAGCGCCCCGCGCCGCAGCTGCCCGAGAGCCTGCGCGGCAGCATCCTGATGAACCCGCCTTATGGCGAGCGCATCGAGGTGCGCGGCAAAGCTGCACTCACACGTGATGCGGGCGGCAGTGAGGAGCGCGACGGGGGCGACGATTTCTTCCCGCGCCTCGCCGCGCACTGGAAGCGCCAGTACACCCAGCACGAAGCCGGCTGGACGGCCTGGATGCTGAGCCCCGACATGAAGTTGCCGAGCAAGATGCGGCTCAAGGAGTCGCGCCGCGTGCCAATGTGGAACGGCCCCATCGAGTGCCGGCTGTTCCGCTTCGACCTCGTCAAGGGCTCGGCGCGCAAGGCGCCCGACGCCGAGTAGAGGCATGAAGCGCCGCCAGCTGCTGGCTGCGCTGACGGCCGCGAGCCTGGGCCGCCTCGCGGTGGCCAGCACGGGGGCGCCGCGCCTGGAGGCCTACCCCTTCCAGCTCGGGGTCGCCAGCGGCAGCCCGACGGACAGCAGCGTCGTGCTGTGGACCCGCGCCCTGCCGCTCAACCCGCTGAACAACCCATGGGCCACGCAGACCCTGGAGCTGCGCTGGGAACTGGCCACCGACCCGGGCTTCACGCAGCTGCTGCGCCAGGGCAAGGTGCAGGCCCTGCCGATGCTGGCGCACAGCGTGCACGTCGAACCGCAGGGGCTGCCGCCTGACACCGTCCTCTACTACCGCTTCATGCTGGGCGATGCCGTCAGCCCCGCTGGCCGCACTCGCACCCTGCCCGCGCCCGACCAGCCCAAGGACCGCCTGCGCCTGGCCTTTGCGTCCTGCCAGCGCCTTGGGGTCGGGCTGTTTGGCGCCTACACGCGGCTGCTGGAAGAGGACGTGGACCTGATCGCCTTCGTGGGCGACTACATCTACGAATCCGGTGCCTACCCCTCCGCCGCGCTGCCGCAAGGCCTGGCGCCGGCCAGCGACCTCGCCGGCTACCGCCTGCACTACGAGACGCATAAGCGCGAGCCCACGCTGCAGGCCGCGCACGCCGCCGTGCCCTGGCTGCTGACCTGGGACGACCATGAGGTGATGAACGACTACGCCGGTGGTCCGCTGGTAGGTGTGGGTTCTCGCGACGCGCGGCGCCGCGCGTCCGCCTACCAGGCCTACTACGAGCACATGCCGCTGCCGCTGGCCAGCCTGCAACGCGGCCTGCTGGGCCTGACCGAACAAGGCGAGGAGCTGCGCCTCTACGGCCATCGCGCCTGGGGCCGCCTGGCCAGCCTGCACCTGCTGGACTGCCGCCAGTACCGCAGCCCGCATGCCTGCCGCGGCCTCGCGTCCCTGATCGACCCCGACGACTGCAAGGCGCTGCGCAGCCCCGAGCACAGCCTGCTGGGCGCCGCGCAGGCGCAGTGGCTGCACGGCAGCCTGGGCCAGCAGGCGCGCACCTGGAACCTCATCCTGCAGACCACCATGGTGGCGCCGCGCCGCATCCCGTTTGGCGGCGGCCATCGCGTCTGGGCCGATGGCTGGGACGGCTACCCGCAGGACCGCGAGCGCCTGCTGGAGGTGCTGCGTGCCCAGCAGATTGGCGGCGAGGTCTTCCTGGGTGGTGACCTGCACGAGAACTGGGCCAACGACCTGCAAACCGCCGAGGGCCACGCCGTGGCGACCGAGTTCGTCGGTGCCGGCATCACGATGAAGTCCTTCTTCCCCAGCCGCACGCCGGGCATCCTGGCGGCCAACCCGCTGTCGCGCTACGCCAGCGGCAAGGACTGCGGCTACGCGCTGCTGGAGCTGACACCGCAGCAACTGCGCTGCGACTTCCGCGTGGTGGACAGCCTGGCCACCAACGAGCCCGGCATCCGCACGGCGGCCAGCTTCGTCGTCACCCCACAGTCACCGCGCCTGCTCGGCGCTTGAGACCGAGCCAGGCCAGTGCCAGCCCTGCCAACAGGATGGGCAGCAGGCTGGCCTCGTTCATCCAGACCCAGCCGCCGGTGGTGACGAGCGCGCCGGAGGAGAACGAGGTCAGGGTCATGGTCAGGTAGACCCAGGTGTCCATCAGGCCCTGGGCGCGCGTCTTCTCTTCGGGCCGGTAGGCCTGCGTGAAGAGCGTGGTGCCGCCCACGTAGAGGAAGTTCCAGCCCACGCCCAGCAGCAGCAGGGCCACCGTGAACTGTTCGAGGCCCTGGCCGCTGAGCGCCACGGCCACGCAGCCCAGGTTGAGCAGCACGCCCACCCACAGCACGGGCATCACGCCCACGCGTTTGATCACCGCACCCGTGAAGAAGCTGGGCACAAACATCCCCAGCACATGCCACTGCAGCACCCAGGTCGAGTCGCTGAAAGGCAGGCCGCACTGGCCCATGGCGATCGGCGTGGCGGCCATCAGCAAGTTCATGACGCCATAGCCGAGCGCGCTGGCCAGCACGGCCACCAGGAAGACCGGTTGGCGCATCAGCTCGCCCGAGCTGCGGCCCGTTTGCCCGGCGACAGGCTGCGGCAGCGCGGGGAAGTCGATCCGCGAGATCAGCACCAGCCCGAGCACCGCCACGCCGATCAAGAGCACATAGGCGCCGAGAAAGGGCGTGATGAAGAGCTGCTTGCTCTCACGCGCCAGCCAAGGCCCGACCGCCGCGCCCAGGCAGCCACCGGCCAGCACCCAGGAGATCGCCGTCTCGCGCCGCTCAGGGGCCACCAGCTCAACCGCCGCAAAGCGGTACAGCGCGCCATTGGCGTTGTAGTAACCCGCCACCACGGTGGCGGCCACCACGCCCCAGAAGTTGTGCGCCCACACGGCCCAGCCCGCCAGCGCACAGCTGACCATGGCCACCAGCAAGCCCACCTGGAACGCCCGCCGCCGGCCCCAGGCCAGCTGATGCCGGCCCACCAGCCGCGCAAACAGCGCCCCGCCCGCGACATAGCCACAGATGGGCAGGGTCGCCATCCAGGCCTGCGGCGCCAACGCGAGGCCCACGAGGCCGTTGATGGCGATGAAGCAGATGTTGTTGGTGAGCAGCAGGCCCTGGGCCAGCACGAGGAGCAGGAGCTTGCGGTTCATGCGGGCGACTCTAACGGCGTCGCTCAGCTGCAGTCGTGCAAAGCGGGCAAGTCAGTCATGCAGGGCCTGCAAGGCGAGCCAGCCCAGCACAGCCAGCGGCGCGGTGTCGGCGCGCAGGATGCGCGGCCCGAGTTGCAAGGGCGCAAAGCCTGCCGCGCATGCCTGCGCGATCTCGGCGTCGCTGAGCCCACCCTCAGGGCCGCTGAGCGTGGTCACGACCTCGGCGCGGGCCAGAGCCGCAAGACCTGGCGTTGCCGTCGGGCTCAACACGGCGCGCGCTTCACCAGTGGCCAGCGGCGGCAGCGCGCCCAGCCATTGGGCCAGGCTCTGCACCGGCGCGATCTCTGGCACGCGGCTGCGACCGCATTGCTCGGCCGCCGCGACGGCCACGCCACGCCAGTGCTGGCGTTTCTTGTCGGCCCGCTCGCCGACGAGGCGCAGCACCGAGCGTTCGCTCATCAGGGGCTGGATGGCCGCCGCGCCCAGCTCGGTCGCTTTCTCGATCACGCCATCCATGCGGTCATTGGCCGGCATCACCACGGCCAGTCGCACGGTCTGTGTCAGCTCACGCTGCGCGGGGCTTGGTGCGCCCAGCTCGACCTCGACGCTTTGCCGGCCCATGGCCGTGACCGTGGCCGGCCACTCGGGGCCGCTGCCATCGAACAGCACGATCGCTGCACCCGGCTGCAGGCGCAGCACCTGCACGTGGCGGGCAGCCGTGGGGGGCAAGGCAAAACGGTCGCCCGCACTTGGCAGCGGCCCGTCCACAAACAAGCGGGGAGGCATCCCCGCTATTGGATCCCAAGTGCGCGGCGCACTTCGAGCGCTGCCTGCGGGCCTTTGGCTGCAGAGACCTTCTCGACCAGCTCCAGGCCCAGCTGCTGCAGGGCTTCGAGACTGTCGGCGCGCTCGACCTCCAGCGCAAAGGCGTAGCGCTTGAGCGCCCCGAGCAGCTTGACGCCATCACCGCTGAGGTAGGTGTAGAGCGCGGCTCGGTCCAGCGTGGGCAAGCCCGGGCGGGCTGGCACCGCCGCAGCTTCTGGGACGGCTGGCGCTAGCGCGGCGGCCGCCACCGGGGCGGGCGCGGGTGCGGCAGCCACTGGCGCCCCAAACCCCATCGGCACCGACGACTTGGGGGCGACCAGCCCGTGCTCGTACAGCACGCGCAGGTCTTCCTCGGTCAGGCCGTGGACCATGGTCAGCCATTCGCGCCCGGTGCGGCCACCGTCCACGACCAGCAACAGGTTGCGCGCCGAGCGTGTCAGCGGCAGCGCACGCGCCTTGATCTCGGCACGGCCGGCTTCGGTCTTGATGGGGTGGGCGTCAAGCACGGGGTTCAGGCCTTGTCTCGCAGTTCACGTCGCAGCACCTTGCCAACCGGTGTCTTGGGCAGGTCGGTGCGGAACTCGACGATCTTGGGCCGTTTGTAGCCGGTCAGATTGGCTTCGCAAAAGGCACGCACATCGGCCTCAGACAGGTTGGGGTCTTTGCGCACCAGCACGACCTTGACCGCTTCGCCGGACTTGGTGTCGGGCACGCCCACCGCCGCACACTCCAGCACGCCGGGCATCTGGGTCAGCACGTCTTCGACCTCGTTGGGGTACACGTTGAAGCCGCTGACCAGGATCATGTCCTTCTTGCGGTCCACGATCTTGAAGTAGCCGCGCTCGTCCACCACGCCCACGTCACCGGTGCGGAAGTAGCCATCCGCCGTCATGACCTTGGCGGTTTCGTCGGGGCGCTGCCAGTAGCCGGCCATCACCTGCGGGCCCTTGGCGGCGATCTCGCCCGGCTGGCCCATGGGCACTTCCTGGCCGTCGTCGTCGAGCAGGCGGATGTCGGTCAGCGGCAGCGGCAGGCCGATGGTGCCGCTGTAGGCGCTGCTGTCGGTTGGGTTGCAGGTGAGCGTGGGGCTGGTCTCCGAAAGGCCGTAGCCCTCGACGATGGGGCAGCCCGTCTTCTCGAGCCACAGCTTGGCCGTGGCCTGCTGCACCGCCATGCCTCCGCCGACCGAGATCACGAGGGCGCTCCAGTCCACGGTCGAGAACTCGGGATGGTTGGCCATGGCCATGAACAGCGTGTTGACTGCCGGGAAGCTGTGGAAGCGGTGTTGCCGCAGCTCCTTGAAGAGCCCCGGCAGGTCCCGCGGGTTGGGAATCAAGACATTGGCGCCGCCCATGTGCAGCGACAGCATCATGTTCGTGTTGAAACCGAAGATGTGATACAGCGGCAGCGCACAGATCGTGACGATCTGCTCGCCCTGCGGCACCTTCTTGAGCGCCGGCTGGTACCAGGCCTCGCACTGCAGCAGATTGGCCACCAGGTTGCGGTGCAGCAGCACCGCGCCCTTGGACACGCCAGTGGTGCCACCGGTGTACTGCAGCACCGCGACATCGTCCGGCGTGAGCCGCGGCGCGCGATAGCTCATGCCGCGTCCGCGCGACAGCGCGTCGTTGAAGCGCACGGCCCCGGGCAGCGAGTAGGCCGGCACCATCTTCTTGACGTTGCGCACCACGTAGTTGACGACGGCCCCCTTGAGCAGGCCGAGCATGTCGCCCATGGCCGTGAGGATGACGTGCTTGGTCGGGACGTTCGCGATCACCTGCTGCAGCACCGACGCGAAGTTCTCGAAGATGATGATGGCCTTGGCGCCCGAATCCTTGAGCTGGTGCTCCAGCTCGCGCGGCGTGTAGAGCGGGTTGGTGTTGACCACCACAAAGCCCGCGCGCAGCACGGCGGCCACCGCCACCGGGTACTGGAAGACGTTGGGCATCATGATCGCGACGCGATCACCCTTCTCAAGGCCCAGTCCCTGCAGATACGCCGCCAGCGCACGCGAGGCGGTATCGACCTCGGCAAAGCTCATGCGCTTGCCCATCATCAGGTAGGCGGGCTGTGCGGCATGTTTCTTGAGCGCCGAGTCAAGCAGGTCCAGCAAGGTCGGATAGACCGACGGATCGACGGACTGCGGCACCTCGGGCGGGTAGCGCTTCAGCCAGATCGGGTCCATGGGTCGTCTCCTGGGTACATTGGGTTTCGAGACGATTCTGACCGAAGGCTGACAGCGCCCCTATGAGGGGATTCGATAGCGCTTCCTAGGGCGCTCGCCCTAGGAAAGCCAGGCCCGCCGGGGCTCTATTCGACCGCCTTGACCATGTCCTCGACGACCTTCTTCGCATCGCCGAACACCATCATGGTCTTGTCCATGTAGAAGAGTTCGTTGTCCAGGCCCGCATAGCCGGCGGCCATCGAACGCTTGTTGACGATCACTGTCTTGGCCTTGTGCGCTTCGAGGATGGGCATGCCGTAGATGGGGCTGCCCTTGATGTGCGCCGCCGGGTTCACCACGTCGTTCGCGCCGAGGATGATGGCCACGTCGGCCTGGCCGAACTCGGCATTGATGTCTTCCATCTCGAAGACCTGGTCATACGGCACCTCGGCCTCGGCCAGCAAGACGTTCATGTGGCCCGGCATGCGGCCGGCCACGGGGTGGATCGCGTACTTGACGGTGATGCCCTTCTCGGTGAGCTTCTGCGCCAGCTCCTTCACCGCATGCTGGGCGCGCGCCACCGCCAGGCCATAGCCCGGCACGATGACCACCGTCTCGGCATTGCCCAGCACGAAGGCTGCATCGTCGGCACTGCCGCTCTTGACGCTGCGCTGCTGGGTGGCACCGGCGGCGGTGGACGCCTCGCCGCCAAAGCCGCCGAGGATCACGTTCAGGAAGGCCCGGTTCATGGCCTTGCACATGATGTAGCTGAGGATGGCGCCGGACGAGCCCACCAACGAGCCCGCGATGATCAGCATCGGGTTGTTGAGCGAGAAGCCGATGCCCGCGGCCGCCCAGCCCGAGTAGCTGTTGAGCATGCTGACCACCACCGGCATGTCGGCCCCGCCGATGGGGATGATCAGCGTCACGCCGAGCACGAAGCCGAGCAGCACGATGAGCCAGAAATCCATCGTGCTCTGGCTGTGCCAGAAGCCGAAAACGAAGAACAGCGCCGCCAGGCCCAGCACGGCGTTCAGCGCATGCTGGCCCTTGAAGACCACCGGCGCGCCCTTGAAGAGCCGGAACTTGCTGGTGCCCGAGAGCTTGCCCCAGGCGATGACCGAGCCGGTGAAGGTGATGGCCCCGATGAAGGCGCCCAGCGCCAGTTCCACACGATTGCCGCCCGGGATGTGCGCGCCTCCTGCGGGCGCGATGCCAAAGGCCGACGGCTCGACCACCGCCGCCACCGCAATCGCCACGGCCGCCAGGCCAATCATGCTGTGGAAGAAGGCGACCAGCTCCGGCATCTTGGTCATCTCGACCGTCTTGGCCTTCCAGGCTCCATAGCCGCCGCCAGCCACCAGGCCGATCAGCACCCACAGGAGGCCGCTGCCCTCGCCAGCCAGCTTGACGATCAAGGCCGCCGTGGTCAGCACGGCGATCGTCATGCCGGCCATGCCGAACAGGTTGCCGCGAATCGAGGTGGTGGGGTGCGACAGCCCCTTGAGCGCTTGGATGAAGCAGATGCTGGCGAGCAGGTACAGCAGGGTGACGACATTGAGGCTCATCACTTGCCCTCCTGCTTGGCGGCCGGTTTGTCTTTCTTCTTGAACATTTCCAGCATCCGCCGCGTCACGAGGAAGCCGCCAAAGATGTTCACCGCCGCCAGTGCCACGGCCAGCACGCCGGCCGCCTTGGCCAGCGGGACGCTCGTCAATGCCGCCGCCAGCATGGCGCCCACGATGACGATGGCCGAGATCGCATTGGTCACCGCCATCAAGGGCGTGTGCAGCGCGGGAGTGACGGTCCAGACCACGTGGTAGCCCACGTAGATGGCCAGCACGAAGATGATGAGATTGATGATGGTGTGATCAACGAGTTCCATGCTCAGCTCCGAGTCACCTGGCCGTCTTGCGTCACGCGGCAGGCCGCGACGATGTCGTCATCGAGGGGCACGGTGAGCGTGCCCTCTTTGGTGATGACGAGCTTGAGAAAGTCCAGCACATTGCGCGCATAGAGCGCCGACGCATCGGCCGCCACCAGGGCCGGCAGGTTGGTCTCGCCCACCAGGGTCACGCCGTGCTTCACGACTGTGCGGCCGGCCTCGGTCAGCGGGCAGTTGCCGCCCACGCCCTCCGGGCCCTTGCCGGCGGCGATGTCGACGATCACGGAGCCCGGCTTCATGCTCTGCACCATGGCCTCGGTGATGAGGGTCGGAGCAGCGCGGCCGGGGATGAGGGCCGTCGAGATCACCACGTCGGCCTGTGCCACGCGCTTGGCCACCTCGGCCTTTTGGCGCTCCAGCCAACTGGGCGGCATGGGCCGTGCGTAGCCGCCCACGCCCTCGGCGGCTTCCTTCTCCTCGGCCGTCTCGTAGGGCACGTCGATGAACTTGGCGCCGAGCGATTCGACCTGCTCCTTCACTGACGGCCGCACGTCGCTGGCCTCGATCACCGCGCCGAGGCGCTTGGCCGTGGCAATGGCCTGCAGGCCGGCCACGCCCACGCCGAGGATGACCACGCGCGCCGCCTTCACGGTGCCGGCCGCCGTCATCAACATCGGGAAGAAGCGCTGGTACTTGTCCGCCGCGATCATCACGGCCTTGTAGCCGGCGATATTGGCCTGGCTGGACAGCACGTCCATGCTCTGGGCCCGCGTGGTGCGCGGCGCGGCTTCGAGCGCAAAGCTCGTCAGCCCGGCGGCAGCCAGCGCCTCCAGGCCCGGGCGGTCAAAAGGGTTGAGCATGCCGACCAAGGCCGTGCCCGGCTTCATCAGTGCACGTTCATCAGACAGTGGGCTGCGGACCTTGAGCACCAGCTCGCAGCCCAGCGCGGCGGCCTGGTCCACGATCTCGCAACCGACGGCCTCGTAGGCCGCATCCGTGCTGCTGGCCGCCAGCCCGGCGCCACGCTCCACGCGCAACACATGGCCCTGGGCCTTGAGCTTCTTGGCCGTCTCGGGGGTGACGGCGACGCGGGTCTCTCCGGCCTCGCGCTCGCGAGGGACGCCAATCTGCATGAGCTGCCTCCGGCAATCGAATCAAGCCAGCTTACACAATGCCAAGCCTCCCCCCGTGCGGGATTGCCAGAGGAAGCCGAGCCCATGAGTCAGCGTTTCAAGCCCAGCGTCACCGTCGCCGCCGTGATCGAGCAGGACGGGCGCTACCTGATCGTCGAGGAAGACACCCCCGAGGGCCTGCGGCTCAACAACCCCGCTGGCCACCTGGAGCAGGGCGAATCCCCGCTGGAGGCCGTGGTGCGCGAGGCGCTGGAGGAGACGGCACGGCCCTTCACGCCCACCGCCTTCCTGGGCATCTACCTGGCCCGCTTCCTGCGCCCCGCGACGCAGGACGACGTGACCTATGTGCGCCTGGCCTTCAGCGGCACCGTGGGCGAGGCGATTGCCGGCCGGCAGCTGGATGCCGGCATCCGCCGCACGCTGTGGCTGAGCCTGGACGAACTCGCGGCCTGCCAGCCCTTGCACCGCAGCCCCCTGGTGCTGCAATGCGTGCGCGACCACGCCGCCGGGCAACGCCTGCCGCTCGACGCTGTTTTCAGCCACGGCTCCTTGAGCCAGCCGCTGACACTTATGCCGTCCTAACGCGCCTGTCCAGACACTGCGCCGCCCTTGCTTGCAGGAGTCCCCATGGCACTGACCACCCCCGACCGCACCACGCCGCTGTCCCTGCCCATGCTGCTGCCTTTGCTCTGCCTGCTGCTGAGCTGGCCACTGCAGTCCGACGCTGCAACGCCGCCGCAGGACGCCGCCATCGAGCGCACGCTCAAGGCGCGCTTCGAGGGCGACCGCACCGGGACCTGCGTGCAAGCGGCCATCGTCGAGCCGCAGGGCCTGCGCCGCGCGCAGTTTTGCGCGCGAGCGACCGATGCACCCAAGCCCGAGGCCGTCTTCGAGATCGGCTCGGTCAGCAAGACCTTCACCGCCCTGCTGGTGGCCGACCTGATCGAGCGCGGGCGCTGGCAGCTGGATGACCCCATCGCCCGCCACCTGCCGTCAGGCAGCAAGGTGCCCAGCCAGGGCGACCGCCAGATCACCGTGCGCGACCTCGTCACCCACAGCAGCGGCCTGCCCGCCGTCCCGCCCTCGCTGCAGCGGGGCCGGCCGCAAGACCCCTATGCCCATCTGACCGAGGCCCAACTGCTGGCGGACCTGGCCAGCAGCCCGCTGCAATCGCCCATCGGCAGCCGGCCGGTGTATTCCAACTTCGGGATGATGCTGCTCTCCCTGGCCGTGGCACGGGCCGAGGACGGCGGCCTGGACGCGGCGCTGCGCGAGCGTGTGTTCAAGCCCCTGGGGCTGAGGCACGCGCGGCTCGACCCCGCCGGCCAGACTGCCGGCCACCTCAGCACCGGCGAGCCCACACCGCCTTGGACCATCGCGCCCAACCTGGCCGGCGTCGGCATGCTGCGCATGCCGCTGGACGACCTCGCCGCCTATGCCCGCGCCTTGCTGGCGCCCAGCGGCCCCTTGGCCCCGGCCTTGCGCCGTGTGCAGCAGCCAGTCGCCCATGGCTTTGGCATGAACTGGTTGCTCACGCCCCACGGCAGCGAGACCCTGGTTGGCCACGAAGGCGGCACTGGCGGCTTCTCGTCCCTCGTGCTGCTGCGCCCGGCCCAGCAGCGGGCCGTCGTGATCCTGGCCGACACCTCGCTGGCTGACCTCGGGGCACTCGGAGACCTCGGCCGCGCCCTGCTCGGCCTGCAAGCCGAACCCCAGCCGCCCCGGCGCGCCCTACCGCTGCCCGCCAGCTTGCGTGAGGCTCT
>CALMQC010000461.1 GCA_937871895.1 uncultured Roseateles sp.
GACCTTTGGGTTATGAGCCCAACGAGCTACCAGACTGCTCCACCCCGCGTCAGAGCCTCGCAGTATACATCGATTTGGGAGCATCAAGCTATTCAGCTGCTGTCGGGGCAATGGGGTGGGCCCAGCCATGCAGGGCCTGGGCAACGTCGCCGAGACCCCGTTTGCTCAGCGCAGAAAAGAGGGTGATGCCGACGTCGGCCTCATCCGTTGCGAGCACACCGAGCTGCTCGGAGACGGCGCGCAGCGAGGCTTCGCCCTCTTTCCGATTCAGCTTGTCGGCCTTGGTGAGCAGGACCAGAAACTTGACGGCGCCGGTGCGCACCCGTGGCGCGACGAACTCCAGCAATTGCTGGTCCAGTTCGGTCAGCCCCAAGCGCGAATCCACCATCAGCACCACACCGGACAGGCTGCGCCGCACCTCCAGGTAGTCGGCCATCACCTTTTGCCAGCGCAGCTTGGACTCGCGGTTCACCGCCGCATAGCCATAGCCGGGCAGGTCGGCAAACAGCGCGTCGGGCGCGTCCTTGGGGCCCAGCTCAAAGAGGTTGATGTGCTGGGTGCGCCCCGGCGTCTTGGACGCAAAGGCCAGACGCTTTTGTTGGGCCAGGGTGTTGATGGCCGTGGACTTGCCCGCGTTGGAGCGGCCGACGAAGGCGATCTCAGGCAGTTCCGTTGCCGGCAGTTGATCGAGCTGGCTGGCAGTCGTCAGGAAGCGCGCGGTGTGCGTCCAGGCCAGGGCGATCTTTTCGGGGTTCGCCGGGGGCGAGGAGGCATCGGTCATGAAGGGGTCCAGCTTGCTAGCCGGTCATTGTAAAATTCTGCGGTTGCGCCCAACGAAACCTAGAGCATCCATGAAGATTGTCGCCACTCTCTTGTCCGGTCTGCTGCTGGCCCTCTCGGCCTCCGCGAACGAACCCGCCGCAGCGGCCAAGCCTGATCTGGCCAAGGGCGGCACGATTGCCTCCAATGTCTGCGCCGCCTGCCACACGGCGGACGGCTCGCGCGGCAGCCCGGCCAACCCCATCCTGCAAGGCCAGCACGCTGACTACCTCGTCAAGCAGCTGACCGAGTTCAAGTCCGGCAAGCGCAAGAACGCCGTGATGAGCGGCATGGCCGCGCCGCTGAGCGAGGAAGACATCCGCAATGTCGCGGCCTTCTACGCCAGCAAGACGGCCAAGCCGGGCTTTGCCAAGAACAAGGACACCGTCCAGCTGGGCGAAAAGATTTACCGCGGCGGCATTGCCGACCGCGCCATCCCCGCCTGCGCGGCCTGCCACGGCCCGACGGGCGCTGGCATCCCTTCGCAGTACGCGCGCATCGGTGGCCAGCATGGCGACTACATCGAAGCGCAGATGCTGGCCTTCCGCGCCGGTGGCCGCACCAACTCTGCCCAGATGACGGGCGTGGCCGCGAAGATGAACGACAAGGAGATCAAGGCCGTCTCCGACTACGTCGCCGGTCTTCGCTGATTCGCTGCCCGCGCAGCCTCGCTGAACGAAGGCCGGTGCCCGTGCACCGGCCTTTTTTTGCGCCTTCTCTTGCGATCTTCGTTCCATGACGGACGCCGCCCGCCCCAACGCTACTTCGGTCCCGCGCGAGCTCTATGAGTTGCTCGCATCGATGCGCTTTGCCATCAGCTTGCTGACGGTGATCTGCATCGCCTCCATGGTGGGCACGGTCGTCAAGCAGCACGAGCCGATGGGCAATTACGTCAACCAGTTCGGGCCCTTCTGGGCCGAGCTGTTTGGCCGGCTCGGGCTCTACACGGTCTACAGCGCGCCTTGGTTCCTGCTGATCCTGGCCTTCCTGGTGCTCTCAACCAGCCTGTGCATCGCGCGCAACACGCCCAAGATCCTGGCTGACCTGCGCAGCTTCAAGGAGGGTGTGCGTGAGCAGTCGTTGACGGCGCACCACCACAAGGCGATTGGCGATGTGCACAGCGCGCCGTCACTCGCGCTGACCGAGTTCAGCAAGCTGCTGCTCGCGCGGGGCTGGAAGTTCCGCGTCCAGCGGCGCGACAACGGCATCATGATCGCGGCCCGCAAGGGCGCGGCCAACAAGATCGGCTACCTGGCCGCGCATTCGGCCATCGTGCTGGTGTGCGTGGGCGGCCTGCTGGACGGCGACCTGATGGTGCGCCTCGTCATGTGGGCCCAGGGCAAGCAGCCCTACACGGGTTCGGGCCTGGTGTCGGATGTGCGCGCCGAGCACCGGCTCGCCAGCAGCACGCCGGGGTTCCGAGCCAATGTCTTCGTGCCCGAGGGCCAGCGTGCGGCCACGGGCCTCATCACCCTGCCCAGCGGCGTGGTGCTGCAGGACCTGCCCTTCGAGATCGAGCTCAAGCAATTCAAGGTCGAGTACTACAACACCGGCATGCCCAAGAGCTTCGCGAGTGACATCGTGCTGCGCGACCTGGATGGCCAGGGCCCCGAGCGCAAGGCCACGGTGCGCGTGAACGAGCCCGTGATCCACCGCGGCATCGCCATTTACCAAAGCAGCTTTGACGATGGCGGCTCCAAGCTCAAGCTACATGCCGTGCCGCTGGAAGCCGGCCAGGCCTTCGAGATCGAGGGCCGGGTGGGCGACAAGCAAACCGTCGCTGCGCTGGGCGACCAGCAGCTTGAGATCGCTGGGCTGCGCGTCATCAACGTCGAGAACATGGGCACGAGCGAAGCGCCGACCGAGCTCAAGCTCGGCGATCACCTCGGCAGCGGCGCCAAGGTCCGCACCAACAAGGATCTGCGCAATGTCGGCCCCTCGTTCAGCTACCGGCTGCGCGATGCGGCCGGCCAGGCGCGCGAGTACAACAACTACATGCTGCCGGTCGAGCTCGACGGCCAGCGCGTCTTCCTTGCCGGCATGCGCGAGTCCGCCGCCGAGGGCTTCCGCTACCTGCGCATGCCGGTGGACGAAAAGGACAGTCTCGATGGCTTCCTGAACCTGCGCCGCGCGCTGCTGGACCCTGCCGTGCGCCAGCGCGCTGCCGAGCGCTATGCCGCGCAAGGCACCCCGGCCGGCCGGGCCGACATGCAGCCCCAACTGCTCGCCACCACGCAGCAGGTGCTCGGCCTTTTTGCCGGCGCCGTCGCGGACGCTGCGGCCCCAGGCACCAAGGACCGCCCTCGCGGCTTGGCCGCGCTGTCGGACTTCGTCGAGCGCAAGGTGCCCGAGGCCGAGCGCGCCAAGATGTCCGAGGTGCTGCTGCGCATCCTCAATGGCAGCCTCTTTGAGCTGCACAAGCTCGCCCGCGAGGCCGCTGGCCTGCCGCCCCCCGCCACCGACGCCGCCACCCAGGCCTTCATGACGCAGTCGGTGCTGGCCCTGTCGGACAGCCTCTACTACCCCGCCCCCTACCTGCTCCAGCTCAGCAGCTTTGAACAGGTCCAGGCCAGCGTCTTCCAGGTGGCCAGAGCCCCTGGGCAAAAACTGGTCTATCTGGGCGCGGTGTTGCTGATCATCGGTGTCTTCGCCATGCTCTACATCCGCGAGCGGCGGCTCTGGATCTGGATCACCCCCAGCCCCAACGAAGCGGGCGGCAGTCTGGTGCGACTCGCGCTCTCGACCACCCGCGATACCCCGGACAACGCCCTCGTGTTTGACGAACTGCGCCGCGCGGTACTGCACGAAGACGATCGCCCGCATTGAACACCCCATCAGCCCCATGAACACCACCACTGCTTTCGCGCCGCCCCGCAGCCATCTGCTGCAAGGCCGCAGCCTGCTGGACTGGGCCTTCGCAGCCCTCGTGCTTGCCGGGGCCGGCTATGCCTTCGCCCGCTACGGCGCCGCGATGGACGACTACGAGAAAGGCATCCTCGCCGCCGCGGTGCCCTCGCTGGTGCTCTTGGGCTGGTTCTGGGCGCCGCTGCGCGCGCTCACGCTTGCGGTCGGCGTGGCGGCCTTGGGCGCCATCGCGCTCTACAGCAGCCACCCCGGCGCCCATGGCGCTGATCTTGCCGCTGCTGAGCAGGTCTTTTTCCTGAAGTACATGCTGTCCAGCCAGAGCGCGATCCTCTGGATGAGCGTCTGCTTCTGGCTCAGCACGCTCTTCTACTGGGGCGGCTTCTTCACGCGCCAGGGGGAGACGAGCGCCGCCGAAGTCATCGGCTCCAAGCTCGCCTGGGGCGGCGTCTTCATGGCGCTCGTCGGCACCATGGTGCGCTGGTTCGAGAGCCACCAGATGGGCCCCGACATTGGGCACATCCCCGTCAGCAATCTCTACGAAGTCTTCGTCCTTTTTTGCTGGCTGACCACACTCTTCTACCTGTACTACGAGGCCCGATTCCAGACCCGCGCGCTCGGAGCCTATGTGATGCTGGTCGTCAGCAGCGCGGTGGGCTTCCTGCTTTGGTACACCGTCGCCCGCGAGGCGCACGAGATCCAGCCCCTGGTGCCTGCGCTGCAAAGCTGGTGGATGAAGATCCACGTGCCGGCCAACTTCGTCGGCTATGGCTGCTTCGCACTCGCCGCCATGGTCGCGCTGGCCTACCTGCTCAAGACCACCGCAAGCCGCCCGCTCTGGATCGGCCTCGTCGGCATGCCGCTCGGCATCGTCGCCCTGATCCTGGCCGTGCGCTTTGGCGCCACGCTCGACGCCGACACGGTCAAGGGTCTCGACGCTTGGGCGCGCAAGATCGCGGGCATCGGCGCCTTCCTGGCCATCGTCATCGCGCTGCGCAGCCGCCTCACCGCCCGCCTGCCCGAGCTGACCCAGCTCGACGACCTGCTCTACAAGTCCATCGCCCTCGGCTTCGCCTTCTTCACCATCGCCACCATCCTCGGCGCCTTCTGGGCGGCCGATGCCTGGGGCGGCTACTGGAGCTGGGACCCCAAGGAGACCTGGGCCCTGATCGTCTGGCTCAACTATGCCGCCTGGCTGCACATGCGCCTGATGAAGGGCCTGCGCGGCCAGGTCTCGGCCTGGTGGGCCCTGGTCGGCCTGCTGGTGACCAGCTTCGCCTTCCTGGGCGTGAACATGTTCCTGTCAGGGCTGCACAGCTACGGGACGCT
>CALMQC010000462.1 GCA_937871895.1 uncultured Roseateles sp.
TGCGGTGCCGAGCGCGGTGTGATGGGCAGGCCATGCCGCGCGCAGCAGGCCTCGTGGATGAGTTCGAGCCCGGGGCCGGAAAGCAGGCGCTCGAACGACACATGGTCATGTTGCTGCCAGGCGTAGCGCAGCAGTTCGACCTCGCGCTCATCGCGCGGCGCAAAGGCCGCATGGCCGCCTTCGGTGCCCAGCGCCACCCAGCTCTCGCCGGTCGGGATCAGGCCCGAGACACCCAGGCCGCCGCCCGCGCCCAGCAGCCCGATCACGGCCGGCCTTCGTGCCAGTCCGCCGCCCACCTGCCGCACATCGGTCTCGGTCAGCCGCGGCAGCGCCATGGCCAGCGCCGTGAAGTCGTTGATGACCAGCAGCGTGTCCAGCCGCAGGCGCTGACGCAGCTCCTCGATGGAGAACTGCCAGGGCAGGTTGACCATGCGCACCAGGTCGCCCTCGACACTGCCCGCCACGGCCACGCCGGCGTGCAGGATCTCCTGCGCATCGGTGCCGTCCAACTGGCGCAAATAGGCCTCGACGGCACTGGCGAAGTCGCGGCATTCGGCGGTGGGTCGGCTGTAGGCGCGAGCGAACTCGCCGGGCTGCAACTCCAGCATGAATCGGACGAAATTGCTGCCAATGTCTGCCAGCAGGCGAGGACTGTCGAATCGCGCCATGGGGTCGTCTATCAGGGTGGGTGTGTAAGCCAACTACAGTCGGCCGGAGTTCATGAGCGCCACGCAAACGGGGCGGATTCGTGTGGCGTAGCCTTGGAATCGAGAGAGTCGCCGGGTAATATTCGGTTCGGCTGTAGTCGAACTACCTCCCATTCCATCAAGATTTCTTTGGGGCATCAACCCATGGCTACCCTTCCCTTGTTGACGTCCGCACGGCGGCTTGCCGAGGTTCTGGCATGAGCGCTCCTTTCCCCTGGCTGGTGGCGGACGTCGGGGGCACCAACGCCCGATTTGGCTACGTGAAGGCGCTGGGCGCACCGGTGGAGCACATCGAGGTGTTGTCGGTGAAGGGCCATGCTGGCCCGGCGGAAGCTGCGCAGGCCTACCTGAACGGTCTGGCGGCTCGCTTCGAGGGGTTTGAGCGCCCTCGTAGCGCTGCGCTGGCCGTTGCCACCGCCGTCACGGCCGACCGCGTGGTGCTGACGAATGCGGCCTGGGACTTCTCGCAAAAGGCGGTGGCCCAGGCCCTGGTGCTGGACGTGCTGATCCTGCTGAACGATTTCGAAGCGCAGGCGCTGTCGCTGCCTCGTCTGGGCGCGGGGCAGGCACGCTCTTGGTCGGCCGATCATCCAGTGGTAGCGGCCAGCCATGCGCCGGTGGGCACGGTGCTGTCCGTGCTTGGGCCGGGCACCGGCCTGGGTGTGGGCGGCGTCGTGCGCACGCGCGACCTCTGGCTCGCGCTGCCGGGTGAGGGCGGCCATGCCACCCTGGCGCCGGGCAATGACTTCGAGGGCGAGGTGCTGGCCGTGGCGCGCAAGTCCTTCCGCCACGTGTCGGCGGAGCGCTTCCTGTCGGGTATCGGCATGCCCACGCTGTGCCGCTCCGTGGGTGAAGCGTTGGGCGATGCCGAGGATGTGGCGGCCTACACGCCCGAAACCATCGTCGGCAAGGCGCTGGACGGCAGCTCGCGCGTCTGTGTGCAGACGGTCCAGACCTTCTGCGCGCTGCTCGGCAGCCATGCTGGCAACGTCGCCCTGATCCAGGGTGCGCGTGGCGGCGTCTTCATCGGTGGCGGCATCGTGCCGCGCCTGGGCGAGCTGTTCTTTCAGTCGGAATTCCGCCAGCGCTTTGACGCCAAAGGACGCTTCGACACCTATATGTCGGCGATTCCCACGGCGGTCATCACCGACACGCTGGCGGCGCTGTCCGGCGCGTCCCTGGCGCTGGAGCAGTTCCGCGCCTGAGCGCTCAATGCGCGGTGGCCGCCGCGCGGCGCGGAAAGGCCACGCCGGCTTCATCGAACAAGTGGCAACAGGCGGCAGGCAGGGACAGCGCCAGTGCCTGCCCGCTGCGCAGTCGGGTGCGTCCGTCGAAGCTGCAGGTGAGGGCGGTGTTGGTGCCGTCGATCTCGCAGTAGGCCACGGTCTCGCCGCCGAGTGACTCCACAAACGACACCACGGCGCCCAGCGCGTTCTCGGCCTGGTCGCGCTCGAAGTGCTCGGGGCGGATGCCCAGCTTGACGCGTGCACCGGGCTGCGCGCGGCTGGCATCGACATGGGCTGTGAGCCGTGCGCCATTGGGCAGCTGAACCTGCGCCATCTCGCTGGTGGCCGCCACGAGTTCGGCGCCCAGGAAATTCATCTTGGGGCTGCCGATGAAGCCGGCCACAAAGAGATTGGCTGGGTGCTCGTAAAGCTCCAGCGGCGAGCCCACCTGCTCAATGCGTCCGGCGGACAGCACGACGATGCGGTCCGCCAGCGTCATGGCCTCGACCTGGTCGTGGGTCACGTAAATCATGGTGGCCTTGAGGTCCTGGTGCAGCTTGGCGAACTCATAACGCATCTGCACGCGCAGCGCGGCATCCAGGTTGGACAGCGGCTCGTCAAACAAAAAGACGTCTGGCTTGCGCACGATGGCGCGGCCGATGGCCACGCGTTGACGCTGCCCGCCCGAGAGCTCCTTGGGCTTGCGCTCGAGCAGGTGGTCAATGTGCAGGATGCGGGCCGCGTGCATCACGGCCGCTTCGATCTCGGCCTTGGGGACCTTGGCGAGCTTGAGCCCGAACGCCATGTTGTCGAACAGGTTCATGTGCGGGTAAAGCGCGTAGGACTGGAAGACCATCGCGATGCCGCGTTCGGCCGGCGGTACGTCGTTCACCACGCGGCCACCAATGCGCAGCTCGCCGCCATTCACTTCTTCCAGCCCGGCAATGGAGCGCAGCAGCGTGGACTTGCCACAGCCCGAGGGCCCGACGAAGACGACGAACTCGCCGTCCTGGATGTCCAGGTCGATGCCCTTGAGGATTTGGCTCTCGCCGTAGCTCTTGACCACGGACCGGATCTGTACGTCTGCCATCAACTCACTCCTGCTTGATGCGGTGGCGACCACCAACTTCAACATTTGCGCCACGCTATGTAGTCAATATACACAAATGAAAGCGCTTGCAGTTACCGAGAATTCGCGCAGATCGCCGCAATTTCCCATGCATCTGCGGGTGCCGTGGCCGCTAGAGACTAGGGAAACTACAAATTGATCCAGCCAAATCTTCGTCGCGCTTTTCCACGGTTCGATTAGTATTTTCAGCGTCGTCGCTTGCTTGCACACGCCATGAACACCCCTAGCGCTCCCGTCGCCCTCTCGTCCACAGACAGCGCCGAGCCCGCGACCGGGGGCGCGGCCCCGGCCTTGGTCGTCGCGTTCGAAGCAGCCTACGCTCGGGAGCTCGCCCAGTCGAGCCACGGCCCCACGGCCCAGGCGGTCCTGAACGCCGCGTCGCTGGCCTGCCGCGAATTGCTGGCCACCCGCTGGGCCGCCACCCAGGCTCAGGACGCCAAGCGCGGGCTGAAGGCGCCGGTGCGGCGGGTGCACTACCTGTCGATGGAATTCTTGATGGGCCGGGCGCTGTCCAATGCCCTGGCCGCCCTGGGCCTCACGTCGGCTCTGGAGGCCAAGCTGGCGGCCACTGGCCAGAGCCTGGGCGAGGTATTGGAACGCGAGCCCGATGCGGCGCTGGGCAATGGCGGCTTGGGCCGGCTGGCGGCCTGCTTCCTGGACTCGTTTGCCGAACTGGGCCTGCCGTCCTTCGGCTATGGGCTGCGCTACCGCTACGGCACCTTTGCCCAGGTCATCCAACAGGGCCGTCAGCTGGAGCAGCCCGACGGCTGGACGCGCGACACGCCGCCCTGGGAGATGCCGCGCTTTGACCTGCGCTACAAGGTCGGCTTCGGCGGCCGCATCCACGTGGACGCGGCCGGCGTGCACCACTGGGAACCCGCGGAAGAGATCGAGGCCCAGGCCTATGACTTCATCGTGCCGGCCCACCACACCGAGCGTGTGGCCACACTGCGCCAGTGGCAGGCCACAGCGGCTCCCATCGCCTTCGGCGCCTTTTGCCAGGGCGACTACAGCCGTGCCGCGCGCCACCAGGTGCTGGCCGATGCCATCAACTGGGTGCTCTACCCCGACGACTCGACCGAAGAGGGTCGCATGCTGCGGCTCAAGCAGGAGGCCTTCCTCGTCAGCGCCTCGCTGCAGGATCTGGTGGCCCGGCATCTGCGCGAGTTCGGCGAGTTGCAGTCTCTCGGCCGTGCCAATGCCATCCACCTCAACGACACCCACCCTGCGCTGGCGCCAGCCGAGTTGATGCGTCTGTTGATGGACGAACACGGCATGGCCTGGGCCGAGGCCTGGAAGATCACCAGCCAGGCCATCGCCTACACCAACCACACCCTGATGCCCGAGGCCCTGGAGACCTGGCCGGTGCGCATGTTCGAGGTGCTGCTGCCGCGACACCTGGACATCATCTACCGCATCAACCACGAGTTTCTGCAGGAGCTGCGCCAGCGCTTCCCCGACGACGAAGGCCTGGCCTCGCGCGTCTCACTGATCGATGAAGGCTGGGGCCACGGCAGCGAGCGCCGCGTGCGCATGGCCTCGCTGGCCCTGGTGGCCTCGCATCGCGTCAATGGCGTGGCGGCGCTGCACTCCGAGTTGATGGTGCAGACCATCTTTGCCGACTACGCCAAGGTCTGGCCCGAGCGCTTCCACAACGTGACCAATGGCGTCACGCCGCGCCGCTGGCTGCAGCAGGCCAATCCCAAGCTGTCGGCCCTGATCGATGGCGCCATTGGCACCGCTTGGCGGCGAGATCTGGCCGCTTTGTCCGCGCTGGCGGCGCACGCCAAGGACCCGGCGCTCGGGCAAACCTTCCTGGCCGTCAAGCGCGCCAACAAGGAGCGCTTGGCCGAGCGCATCCGCCGCGACCTGGGTGTCATGGTCAGCGTGGACAGCCTCTTCGACATCCAGATCAAACGCATCCACGAATACAAGCGCCAGCTGCTCAACCTGCTGCACGTGATCAGCCGCTACCAGGCCATCTGTGACAACCCGGGCGCCGACTGGGTGCCGCGCGTGGTCGTGATCGCCGGCAAGGCCGCCTCGGCCTATCAGATGGCCAAAAGCATCGTGCGCCTTGCGCACGACGTGGGCCGCGTCATCAACAGCGACCCGCGTGTGGGCAACAAGCTCAAGCTCGTCTTCCTGCCCAACTACAGCGTCACCCTGGCCGAAAGCATCATCCCGGCGGCGGATCTGTCCGAGCAGATCTCCACCGCCGGCACCGAGGCCTCGGGCACCGGCAATATGAAGTTCGGCATGAACGGTGCGCTCACCATCGGCACCTGGGACGGCGCCAACATCGAGATGGCCGAGCACATGGGCCCCGAGAACATGTTCGTCTTTGGCC
>CALMQC010000463.1 GCA_937871895.1 uncultured Roseateles sp.
CTCCTTGGTTGTGCTCGGGTATCGTGCGGGCCATTCTAGGAAGCCCCCTGGCGCGCCACGCACGCCCTGCCCCATGCCTGATTTCATCGAAGACCTTGGCCACGGCATCTATGCCATCGACACGGGCTTCCAACGGCCTCGCTTCGATGCAGCCTACCTGATGGTGGAAGCGGGCCGCGCGGCCTTCATCGACACGGGGACGAACTTTGCGGTGCCACGCCTGCTGGCAGCGCTGGAGCACCTGGGCCTCACACCTGCGGCGGTGGACTGGGTGATCCCGACGCACGTGCATCTGGACCATGCGGGCGGCGTGGGCCTGTTGATGAAGGAACTTCCTCGCGCGCGTGCCCTCGTCCACCCTCGCGGGTTGCGCCACATGGTCGACCCCAAGGCGCTTTGGTTGAGCGCGCTCTCCGTCTATGGCGAGGTGGAGATGGAGCGCAGCTATGGCAAGCTGGTGCCCGTGCCAGCCGACCGCGCCGAAGCAAGCAGTGACGGCCAGGTGATTGAGCTGGCCGGGAGGCCGCTGCGCCTCATTGACACGCCGGGCCACTGCAAGCACCACCACGCGATCTGGGACGCGCGCAGCCAGGGCTGGTTCTGCGGCGACACCTTTGGACTCTCGTTCCGCGAGTTCGACCGTGCCGGGCAGGCCTGGATCCTGCCGACCAGCACGCCGGTGCAGTGGGACCCAGTGGCCCTGAAGACGACCGTGGCACGGCTGCTGGAGGCCGCGCCGACCGCGATGTACCTGACGCACTATGGCCGCGTGGGCCGAGATGCTGCAGATGTGCAGCGACTCGGAGCGAACATGCTGACCCTGGCGGACGGCATGACGCGCATCGCGC
The DNA here is from genome assembly GCA_937871895.1 of uncultured Roseateles sp. Classification (GTDB taxonomy): domain Bacteria; phylum Pseudomonadota; class Gammaproteobacteria; order Burkholderiales; family Burkholderiaceae_C; genus Pelomonas. Next base: position 849 of record CALMQC010000463.1, read on the forward strand.
TGGCGCTGCGTGAGTCGCCGGAACGGCACCGGCTGCTGAAGTCGGAATTGCTGGCGCTCTACCTGGCGGACCTGGTGCAGCACCAAGGCCCCTTCGACGCCGACCGCGCCGCCGAATGGCTGGCGATGGATGTGGAGCTGAACGCCCAGGGGTTAGAGGTATGGCTAGGGCAAATGAAGCCCCTCGTTCAAGGAGTACCTTGAACGGTCCCCCGAGGGGACGGCGCGCCGTGCGGCATTGAGCCGCACGCCCGCCAGACGGGCCGGCTTGGGGCGGCCCGGCGCTCGGCCCGAGCCGGAGCAACACTCACACGTCGAGCCCCAGCTCCTGGATCTTGCGCGTGATCGTGTTGCGGCCGATGCCGAGCTTTTGCGCGGCTTCGATGCGGCGGCCGCGCGTGATGTCGAGCGCAGTGATGATGAGCTGGGCTTCGAACTGACGGGTCAGCGCGTCCCAGACCTCGGGGTCGCCGGCCACCAGCAGGCGGCGCGCTTCCTGGGCCATGTCGGTAAGCCAGCCCCCTTCAGACAGTGAGGCACTGCCATTGGCTGGCGCGGCACTGCGGCCGGGTTGTCCCGGGAAGCCCAGCCCCGCACCTGGATCTGGGCGCACGGCATCCTGCAGGGCAGACGTCGAGAGCCCGGCCGACGCGAACGCAGCCGGGCTGGCGCTGCCCGCGCTGGCCGCGCTGTCCTGCACTTCGGTCGGCAGGTCCTTGGGCTCGACGGTCTGGCTCGGGGCCATGACGCTCAGCCAATGGCAGATGTTCTCGAGTTGCCGGACATTGCCCGGGAAGTCGAACTGCGTCAGCTTGGCCAGCGCGGCCTCGGAGAGCCGCTTGGGCTCGACACCGAGCTGCGTGGCGCTGCGCTGCAGGAAGTGGCGGGCCAAACCAGGGATGTCTTCACGGCGCTCGCGCAGCGGCGGCAGGCGCAGGCGGATGACGTTGAGGCGGTGGAACAGATCCTCGCGGAACGCGCCTTGGCGGACGCGGTCTTCGAGGTTCTGGTGAGTGGCCGCAATGACGCGCACATTGCTGCGCAGCGGGCTGTGGCCGCCGACGCGGTAGTACTGGCCGTCGGAGAGCACGCGCAGCAAGCGCGTCTGCAGCTCAAACGGCATGTCGCCGATTTCGTCGAGGAAGAGCGTGCCGCCGTCGGCCTGCTCGAAGCGGCCGCGACGCGAGGTCTGCGCGCCGGTGAAGGCACCGCGCTCGTGACCGAAGAGCTCGCTCTCCAGCAGGTCGCGCGGGATGGCCGCCGTGTTGATGGCAACGAAGGGGCCCTCGGCACGCGGCGAGTGCTTGTGCAGCGCGCGCGCCACCAGCTCTTTGCCCGAGCCACTCTCGCCGGTGATGAGCACGGTGACATGGCTTTGCGAGAGCCGGCCAATGGCGCGGAAGACGTCCTGCATGGCCGGCGCTTGGCCGAGCATCTCGGGCACTTCGGCGGCGGCTTCTTGCTCGGAGGCTTCGCGCTGGCTTTCCTCCTGCGCACGCCGGATCAACTCGACAGCACGCGGCAGGTCGAAGGGCTTGGGCAGGTATTCAAAGGCACCGCCCTGAAAGGCCGACACGGCGCTGTCGAGGTCGGAGTAGGCCGTCATGATGATGACGGGCAGGCCCGGCAGCCGGGCCTTGACCTTGGCCAACAGTTCGAGGCCCGAACCACCCGGCATTCGGATGTCGGAGACGAGGACCTGGGGGGTCTCGTCATCGAGTGCGGCCAGCATGTCGCGGGCGTTGGAAAAGGTCCGCACGGGCAGACCCTCGCGGGCGAGCGCTTTCTCCAACACGAACCGGATGGAGTGGTCGTCGTCAACAACCCAAATCGATTTCATCAGGGCAATGGCAGAGTGATGCGGAAGTCGGTGTGACCCGGTTCACTCTCGACGTCGATCATGCCCTGGTGCTGCTGGGCGATGGTCTGGGCGAGCGTGAGGCCCAATCCTGAACCGCCATCCCGCCCCGACACAAGGGGCAAGAAGATGCGATCTCGGATGTCAGGCGGTATGCCAGGTCCGTTGTCCTCGACATGCAATTCCAATGCCAAGCGCCAGCGCTGTTTGCCAATCGTGATTTGGCGGGCCACGCGTGTGCGGATGACGATCTCGGCATCGCCCCGGGCGATCCGGGGCGCGAGGGCCTGGGCGGCGTTCTGAACAATATTGAGCACGGCCTGGATCAGTTGCTCGCGGTCGCCCCGGAAGTCAGGCAGCGAGATGTCGTAGTCGCGCTGGATGGACAGTCCCTTGGGGTGCTCGATCAGGACCAGAGAGCGCACCCGCTCGCAGACCTCGTGAATGTTCACGTCGCCGATCACCTGGGCCTTGCGGTGCGGCGCCAGCAGGCGGTCGACGAGGGACTGGAGCCGGTCCACCTCATGGACGATGACCTGGATGTATTCGTTCAGCTCGGCACCGCCGTCCAGGCTTTCGAGTTCGAGCATCAACAACTGAGCGGCACCCCGGATCCCGCCCAGCGGGTTCTTGATCTCGTGGGCCAGGTTGCGAGTCAGCTCCTTGGTGGCCTGGACCTGGTCGATGTTGCGCTCGTCACGGTCCTGCCGCGCTTGCTGGGCGCTCTCGATCAGCTCGACAACGAAGCGCTGCGAGCCCGGCCCGTCCATTTGGGAGACAAAGATATGGACCGGGCGCTGCTCGTCTTGCGCCCAAGCGCCCAGACGCAGCTCGCCATCAAAGCGGCTGCTGGCGTAGCGGTTGGCCGAGACGCCGTCCAGCGTTTCGGTGAGGCGTAGCGGCTCGGAGAACATGTCCTGCAGGCGCGTGCCCACGAGAGTCTTGCGCGAGACCCGGGTCACGTTCTCGAACGCCATATTGGCAAACAGGCAAGCGCCTTCGGCATCGACGACGACGACCATGGTGGCCAGCAGGTCGAAGCTGGCCAGCTCCTGCTGAATCGGCGGAATTTCAGTCATGGCGAGAGTAGGCCAGAGTGCTGGCCACGGCCAGACTCAGGGCAGTTTGGAGATTTCGCGCTTGAGGGCCTGCACATCGCCTTCCAGGCGCGTGATGCTGTCCTTGAGGCCGGCCATGCGATCAAGGAAGCGCTGGTAGTTGCGCTCATCGCCCCGGCGTTCGCCCTGGCCGTTGTTGAACTCGGCACGGGCAGCCGAGAGGCGCTCTTCGGTCGCACGGAGTTCGGCCTCCAGCAGACGGCGGCGCTCGGTGTCACGGAACTTCTGCTGGTTGGCATCGATGCGTGCATCACCGGGCGGCTTGGCATTCGGGTCGGCTGGCGCGCCGGACCGAGGGCGCGGCGCCTGCACCACGGTGATGGGCGTGCCCTCGATCGTGCGGCAGCCCTTGTCGGCCGCCTCGCGGGCCGAGAGGCTGTCCGTGTAGAGCACGGGCGGCCCGGGGCAGCGGTAGACGACGCCCTGGGCGTGCGCCGCCGCAGCCAGCAGCAGTGGGGCCGAGATCGCAAGGAGCAGACGGGTCAGCATCGGGTGATTGTCGAACAACACGTCGGGCAACAAAAAAGGGGCCGCGCAGGCGGCCCCTTGATCGTGGAGCAGCAGGGATGCTGCCCGCTGCCATCACAGCGCGTAGTACATGTCGAACTCGACCGGATGCGCAGCCATGCGGAAACGCGTGACCTCTTGCATCTTGAGCTCAATGTAGGCGTCGATGTAGGCGTCGGTGAACACACCACCCTTGGTCAGGAAGGCGCGGTCCTTGTCCAGGTAGTCCAGAGCCTGGTCGAGGCTGTGGCAGACGGTCGGGATCTTCGCGTCTTCTTCGGGCGGCAGGTGGTACAGGTCCTTGGTGGCGGCTTCGCCCGGGTGGATCTTGTTCTCCACGCCGTCGAGACCCGCCATCATCAGTGCAGCGAAGGCGAGGTAGGGGTTGGCGGAAGGATCGGGGAAGCGCGCTTCGATACGGCGGCCCTTGGGGTTGGCGACGTAAGGAATGCGGATCGAGGCCGAGCGGTTCTTGGCCGAGTAGGCCAGCTTCACCGGGGCTTCGAAGCCAGGGACCAGACGCTTGTAGCTGTTGGTGCCGGGGTTGGTGATGGCGTTCAGCGCGCGAGCGTGCTTGATGATGCCGCCGATGTAGTAGAGCGCGTAGTCGCTCAGGCCGGCGTAGCCGTCACCTGCGAACAGGTTCTTGCCATCCTTCCAGATGGACTGGTGAACGTGCATGCCGCTGCCGTTGTCGCCAACCAGGGGCTTGGGCATGAAGGTCGCGGTCTTGCCGTAGGCATGGGCGACGTTGGTGATGACGTACTTCTGCAGTTGCAGCCAGTCAGCGCGCTGCACCAGCGAGCTGAACTTGGTGCCGATTTCCATCTGGCCAGCGTTCGCCACTTCGTGGTGATGCACTTCGACCGGGATGCCCATCTGTTCGAGGATCAGGCACATCTCCGAGCGCAGGTCCTGGCCGCTGTCGACCGGGGGCACGGGGAAGTAGCCGCCCTTGACCGTGGGGCGGTAGCCGCTGTTGCCGTGCTCGTATTCCTTGGAGGAATTCCAGGCACCTTCTTCAGATTCGATCTTGAAGAAGGAACCGGACATGTCATTGCCCCAGCGGACGCTGTCGAACACGAAGAACTCGGGCTCGGGACCGAAGAAGGCGGTGTCGCCCAAGCCGCTGCTCTTGAGATAAGCCTCAGCGCGCTTGGCCAGCGAGCGGGGATCGCGCTCGTAGGGCTTGCCATCGGTCGGGTCGATGACGTCACAGGTCAGGATCAGGGTGGGCTCTTCGAAGAAGGGGTCCACGTTGGCGGTGTTGGGGTCCGGCATGAGCAACATGTCGGATGCCTCGATGCCCTTCCAGCCGGCGATCGACGAACCGTCGAAGGCGTGGCCGGAGACGAACTTGTCTTCGTCGAAGTGCGAGACCGGCACGGACACGTGCTGCTCCTTGCCCCGGGTATCGGTGAAGCGGAAGTCAACGAACTTGACCTCGTTGTCCTTCACCATCTGCATCACATCAGCGACGGTCTTGGCCATCAAATGCTCCTCGCGAGAAAACGCTGTGGTTGGGTTGGATTGATCGGGCACACGCCATCGAAATCGCGTGCGTCCTCAGGGGGTGGTTGTAAGCAGTTTGCATGCCAGTCGGCCCGATCTGGTGCGTCTGACGGGGCGCTGGGAAGCAGGCGCATTATGCAGAGAGCATCTCGCATCTATCGCACCAGTTCGGTGCTTATACTTGCACCAAATTGGATCACGCCCTGTTTCAGCGCAGCGTAGGCGGGATCGAGCCGCTCGGCGGCGCCCTTGACGCCCAACTCGATGCAGCGGCCCCATTGCGGGTGATCGACGCTTGGCAGGCTGAAGACCTTGATGCCCGGGTGCGCCTGCTCGACGGCCTCCATCAGGGGCGTGAGGCTCGCTTCCATGGCGCCCTGCACGATGAAGGACAGCTCGCGGCGCTCGACGGGGCGGTGCAGTTCGGCGTGCCGGTCCAGGGCCCAGGCCATCATCGGATGGGCCATCACGGGGAAGCCTGGCACGAAGTACACCTTGCCGACGAAGAAACCCGGGATGCGGTTGTACGGGTTGGGCACGATGCCGGCGCCGACCGGGAAGACGCCCATCTCGAAGCGGCGCTGGGTGTCCGGGTGGTCAGGGTCGGGCGTGAGGCCCTGCTTTCGGTCCAGCTCCTGCACCCGCTCCCAAATCAGCTCGCGCGCCTCGGGGTGGAGGGCCAGCTGGCGCCCCAACGCGGCGGCGGCGGCCTGGCGCGTGTGGTCGTCGGGTGTGGCGCCGATGCCGCCGCAGCTGACGACCAGATCACCGCTGGCGAAGACCTCGCGCAGCTTGGCCACCAGCAGCTCGCGGTCATCGCCCAGGTACTGCGCCCAGTGCAACTCCATGCCCCGTTCGGCCAGCAGCTCGATGAAGCGCGCCATGTGCGCGTCGCGCCGCTTGCCCGACAAAATTTCGTCGCCGATGACCAGCAGTCCGACTTTCATTCGATCACCAGCTCCGCAGTGCCGCGCTGAGCGGCCAACGCCGCCAACGTGTAGTGGGCAAACCAAGCCGTGGCAAAGCAGAACACCCAGGTGTAGAGCCAGACCGAGACCAGGATCAGGAAAGGCGCCAGGAACAGCGCCGCCGCGTTGAGCGAGAAGATCAAGGCCGGCGCTGCGCCCAAGTAGCCGCAGCACACGCCAATGCCCAGCAGCGGCCAGCGATGCTGACGGCGCAGCGCGATGCGTTCTTCAGCGGATGCGTGCTCGGCCAGCACGTCATAGCTGAAGACCTTGTAGGTCAGCCAGCCCCAGATCAGCGGCGGCAGGATGAGCACCAGCGGCGGGATGAACAAGAACGGCAGTGATGCGACCAGCATCAGCAGCGCCGCCAGCGTTGCGCCCACCGCTGCGAAGACGCCCACCAGGGCCGAGCCGCCCCGCCTGGCCTCCAGACCCGGGAAGCGGCGCCGCACCACGAGCTTGACGATCACTGGCGTCATGATCAGGCCCACCGCCAGCAGCGCAATGGCCATGACCGCCGGCACCAGCATGGCCATCAGCACCAAGGGCGCGAGCACGCTGCGGAATTGCGGCAAGCCCATGCGGTCCAGAAACGCCAGCGAGGCCTCGACCACCGACCACTGCTCCAGCGTGGCGCGCACGGCGTCGATGGCGCTCTCCCAGAAAAAGAACATGAAGCCAAAGGCCAGCCCGCCGGCGATGAACAGCGGCAAAAAGGACAGCGCGATGACGCGAGGCAGCAGGCAGTAGCCCACCGCGCGCGCGGCCGCGTCGGCCAGCCGGTTCAGCGTGGGGCCCATCCAAGCATCCGCTTCAGGCCCAGGCCCTGTTGGGCCCAGAAGCCCTGACCGTAGTTGACCGCCCCTTCGTCTGGCAATTGGTCGCGCACGCCGGTCGGGTCGTAGCGCAGCTCGAAGTTGGCCGTGCCAAAAAGCTGGTCCCACCAGGGCAGCAGCACGCCAAAGTTGTGGCCGCCGAGCGTGCCTTTGCCATCGGACTCATGCCCGATGCCGATGCTGTGGTGCAAACGATGGAAGCGCGGACTCACGAGCAGGCGCTCACCCACGCGGCCGAAATGCCAGCGCAGGTTGGCGTGCTGCAGGCTCTGCAGCAGCCGCGTGATGACGGTGATGGCCACGAACTGGCCGGGCTCGACGCCGATCAGCACCGCCAGCAGCGCAAACACACTGGCCAGCAGAGCGTCGTCCAGCAGATGGTTGCGGTTGTCGCTCCAGACTGTCATCTGGCGCTGGCTGTGGTGCACCGCATGCAGGGCCCACCACCACTGGAACTGATGCTGCGCACGGTGCACCCAGTAGCCGACGAAGTCGAACAGCACCAGGTAAATGAGCAGCGAGACCCAGGCCACGTCGGTCACGCCGGGCCAGAGGCTGTCCAGGTGCCAGGTCTCCAGGCCCCAAAGGCGCGCCTGCCCCAGCAGTGCGTCCCACAGAGGTTCCAGCGTGAAGAAAAGCGCCAGGCGGAACAGCCCCAGGCGATGCACCAGGCTGTAGATCACGTCCACCGTCACCGCGTGCCGGTCGGTCACGGGCTCGACGGGCCAGCGGCGCTCCAGCACCAGCATGATGAGCAGCATGGCCGCCACCTGCAGCAGCCCGAGCAACAACCAGCCGGTGGCGGCGTAGGCGTCTTCCAGCAGATTGCCCAGGCCGAGCGAGAAAACCAGGGGCTGGACAAAGCCCTCGAACAGCAGGGTCTGGGCGGCGTCGAAAAGGTCAGCGATCACGGGGGCGAGTGTCGTTGGCGGCACGCAGGCGTGCAGCGTAGCGCGGGTGATCCCGCAAGGGCGCAAAGCACATGCCGCGCGCCTCCAGGCCCGCCATCAAGGGCTCCAGCACGGCCGGCGCCCAGGGCTCCTGGCGCTGCCAGATGCCGAGGTGGGCCACCAGGATGTCGCCCGGCTTGATGCCCTGCAGCGCCTTCTCCAGCAGTTGGGCATTGGGGAAGCGGTCGCTCGGCAACTCGTCGCCCAGGAAGCCCGCGCTGTTCCAGCCCACATGGGCATAGCCGCAGCGCTGCGCGGCCGCCAGCAGGGCCGGCGAGGTGCGACCGCCCGGCGCCCGGAAGATGGGGCTCAGGCGACGGCCCGTCATCACCTGGAAGCGCTGATCGACGCGGCGCAGGCTCTCGCAATACTGGTCGGCGGTCAGCTCGTTCACCTCAGGTGGCTGGATGCCAGCCTGGGTGCGCACCTTGAAGCGCGCCGGCTGGCCCTCGGCCGCAGGCAGGTCCTGCAGGAAGACGTGGTGCTCCCAGGTGTGGCTGCCAAAGTCATGCCCCTCGGCCACGCGCTCGCGCCACCAAGGCGCCCACTGCTCGTCCAGCGTGGTGCCGCCAGTCAGCGTGGGTTCACTCGAGAGGAAGAAGGTCGCCTGGGCCTTGTGGCGCTTGAGCGTCTCCGCAATCAAGGGCGCCACGCCCATGTGGCCGGTGTCGAAGGTGAGGTAGACGGGTTTGTCGCAGGCCGGCTGCGCCACGGCAGCGCCCGCCACGATCAAGCTCAATAGAACCCCGCGCCGCCTCATAGCCTGGGTTGGTGATCCAAGGTCCAGACGCCGTGCGGCGACTTGCCCACCTTGACCTGCCGCAGCACCTTGCGTTGCACCAGGTCCACCTCGGTCAGCTTGCCCGCCCAGCGGGACGTGACGAGCAAGGTCTTGCCATCGCCCAGCACCTCCATGTCGTCAGGGCCGCTGGGACCGGGGATCTTGTCCACCACGGCCAGCGTGGCTGTGTCGATCTTGCTGATGAAGTTGGCCGCGCGGTTGCTGACCAGCACATGCCGCCCGTCACCAAAGGCGCGGAAGCTGTGCGCGCCGTCGCCCGTGGCGATGCGCTTGACAAGCTTGGGGCCAGGCCCGCTCACGTCGTAGACCTCCACTTCACGGCCACCCGTCAGCGCCACCAGCAGGTGCTTGTCGTCGCCGGTCAGGAAGATGTCGGCCGGCAGCTTGCCCACGGCCTGCTTCCAACGAACGCTTTGTGTCGCCAGGTCAATGGCCAGCACCTCATCGCTGTCTTGCAGGCTGGCATAGAGCACGGTGCTCTTGCGGTCGATGAAGAGGTGGCTCGGGGTCTTGGGCGCCGGGATGCGCTTGACGAGTTGCAGCGGTTCCTTGGCCTCGCTGCCCAGCCAGCGATAGAGGTCGACATGATCCAGCCGGTTCGACGCGGTCACGAACCACTTCATGTCGGGCGAGAAGCGCAGGTGGTAGGGGTCGGCAATGCCACGCACCACGCGCTGAACCTCAGCCGTGCGCGGGTTGATGAAGGTGAGCGAGTCGCCCAGCGCATTGGCCACGATGAGGCTTTTCTCATCGGGCGTCAGGTAGAGGTGGTGCGGCTCCTTGCCGGTGGGGATGCGCTTGATCTGGGTGAAGCTCGCCGGGTCCACCACCGACACGTCGGCATCCAGCGAATTGAGCACAAAGATCGGCGGGCGCGCCTCGGCCAGGGCCGCGCTGCTCCACACCAAGCCCAAAACCAACCCCAGACTGCGCAACAACATCGTCATTCCCAATGAAAAGGGCGGCCCGGGCCGCCCTGTTACCTGCACTGCGAGGCAGTTTAGTACCCGCCACCACCGCGCCCTTGAGCCACCTCAATCGTCGTTGTCACCGCCGATCAAGCCGCCCAGCAGGCCCG
>CALMQC010000464.1 GCA_937871895.1 uncultured Roseateles sp.
CGCTGTGGGGCCTGCACCTGGGCGGCAGCCTCGCGCCGGAGTGGCCCAACTGGCATTGGCGCCTGCGCGCCGACAACCTCCTCGGCCGCGCCACCGCCGCCAGCGTGATCGTCAACGAGGCCAACCGCCGCTTCTTCGAGCCGGCGGCGCCACGCGGGTGGTCGGTGTGGCTGAGCTGGCGGCAGCCGTGAACCGAGTCGTTGTGCCCTCCAGTGGCCACGGGCCAGATCAGGCGCCTGACTGATTCGGGTTGCGCCAGGCCCGCTCAAAGGGCAGGCGCCAGGCATGCGGCGCGATCAGCTGGTGGACCGACTTGGGGCCCCAGCTGCCGCGTTCATAGAGGCGCACCGGCGGCGGTGACTCCAGCAGCTTGGTCGAGACCTGCCACAGCTGCTCGATGCCCTCGGCCGTGCAGAACAGGGTGTGGTCGCCGCGCATGGCGTCGAGGATCAGGCGCTCGTAGGCCTCCAGCACCTCGCCCGCCAGGCCGGTGTCGCGCATCGCGAACTGCAGGCTCAGCTTGTCGAGCCGCATGCCGGGCCCCGGGCGCTTGCCGTAAAAGCTGAGGCTCATCTTGCTGGCGTCGGCCAGGTCAAAGGTCAGGTGGTCAGGCCCCTGCGCGCCCACGCCGCTGCCCGGCGGGAACATGCTCTTGGGCGGCTCGCGGAAGGCGATGGAGATGATGCGCTGGCCCTCGGCCATGCGCTTGCCGGTGCGCAGGAAGAAGGGCACGCCGGCCCAGCGCCAGTTGTCGATGAAGCACTTGAGCGCGATGAAGGTCTCGGTCTCGCTCTGCGGGTCCACGCCGGGCTCGTCGCGGTAGCCGTTGTACTGGCCGCGCACCACGTCGGCCGGCTCGATGGGCAGCATGCTGCGGAAGACCTTGTTCTTCTCCTCGCTGATGGGCTGGGGCTCTAGCGAGGTCGGCGGCTCCATGGCCATGAAGCCCAGGATCTGAAAGAGGTGCGTGACCACCATGTCGCGGTAGGCGCCCGTCTGCTCGTAGAAGGCACTGCGCTGGCCCAGGCCCAGGGTCTCGGGCACGTCGATCTGCACGTGGTCGATGAAGTTGCGGTTCCAGATCGGCTCGAACAGGCCGTTGGCAAAGCGGAAGGCCAGGATGTTCTGCGCCGGCTCTTTGCCCAGGAAGTGGTCGATGCGGAAGATCTGCTCTTCGTCGAAGACCTCGTGCACCGCACGGTTGAGCTTGACGGCGCTGGCGAGGTCCGTGCCGAAAGGCTTTTCCATCACGATGCGCGCATTCGCCACCAGGCCCGCCTCGCCCAAGGTCCGCACCGCAGAGAGCGCCGCGCTGGGCGGCACGCTCAGGTAGTGCAGGCGCTGGCTGTCCTGGCCGATGCTGGCCTCGGCCCTCGCGGCGGCGGCCGCCAGGGCGGCCGCGCCAGCTGACAGCGGCACATAGGCCAAGCGCTCGGCGAACGCGGCCCAGTCCTCGTCGGCAATGGGCCGGTTGAAGTGCTGCGCCAGGGCTTCGCGTGTCCTGGCGCTGAA
>CALMQC010000465.1 GCA_937871895.1 uncultured Roseateles sp.
ACGTTGACCATCACCATGCCGGCTTGGGCGTGGCGCTTGAAGTGCGTGGCGTGCTTGAGCGAGGTGGTGGCGATGCCGCTGGACAGGCCGAAGGGCGAGTCGTTGGCGATGGCCAACGCTTCGTCGTAGTCCTTGGCGCGGATCACGCTGACCACGGGGCCAAACACCTCCTCGCGGTTGATGCGCATGGCCGGCAGGGTCTCGGTGATGAGGGCCGGGGTCAGGAAGTAGCCGGGTTGGCCATCGACATTGGTGGCCAGGGCTTCACCGCCCTGCAGCAGCCGGCCGCCCTCGGCCTGCGCGATGCCGATGTAGTCGAGGTCCTGCGCCAGTTGGCTGGGGTCCACCACGGGGCCGATGTCGGTGCCGGCTTTGCGGGCGTCGTCAATTCTCAGCGCCTTCATCTTCTCGACCATGGCGGCGATGAAGCGGTCATGGATGCCCTCGGTCACGATCAAGCGCGACGAGGCGGTGCAACGCTGGCCGGTCGAGAAAAAGCCGCTCTGCACGGCGCAATTGACCGCCACGCCCAGGTCGGCGTCGTCCAGCACGATCATCGGGTTCTTGCCACCCATCTCAAGCTGGAACTTGGCCATGCGTGCGGTGCAAGCGGCCGCCACCTTCTGGCCCGTACCGACCGAGCCGGTGAAGCTGATCGCGGCAATGCGCGGGTCGTTCAGCAGGGTTTGGCCGACCTCGCTGCCGCGCCCCATCACGAGGTTGAAGACGCCGGCCGGCAGGCCGCTGCGCGACAGGATGTCGGCCAGCAGCCAGGCCGAGCCGGGCACCAGGTCGGCCGGCTTGAAGACCACGCAATTGCCATAGGCCAGCGCCGGGGCGATCTTCCAGGCCGGGATGGCGATGGGGAAGTTCCAGGGCGTGATCAGGCCGACGACGCCGATGGGCTCGCGCGTGACCTCCACGCCGACGCCGGGCCGCACCGAGCCCAGCACGTCGCCGCTCTGGCGCAGCGCCTCACCAGCAAAGAATTTGAAGATGTTGCCCGCACGGACAACCTCGCCAATGGCTTCGGGCAGGGTCTTGCCTTCCTCACGGGCCAGCATGTCGCCCAGTTCTGCGCGGCGCGCCAGGATCTCGCTGCCGGCCGCGTCCAGCGCGTCAAAGCGCTGCTGCGGCGTGGACAGACTCCAGGCCGGGAAGGCAGCGTGCGCGGCGGCGATGGCGGTCTCGGTCTGGGCGCGGTCGGCCTGGGCGTATTCGCCGATCAGGTCGCGCGTGTCCGACGGGTTGATGTTGCGCGAGACCTTGGCGGCTTCCAGCCATTCGCCGGCGATGAAATTCTTGAACATGGGTAGGCGGCGTGGGTGTAGCGGCTTATCGGACCAGGGCGGGCCGCTTGGGGTTGAAGGTCCAGCCAGGGATCAGGTACTGCATGGTGGCCGCGTCGTCGCGGGCACCCAGGCCATGCTCGCGGTAGAGCGCGTGCGCGCGCTCGACGGCGGCCATGTCGAGCTCGATGCCGAGCCCGGGCTTCTGCGGGACCTGGACGTGGCCGCCAATGATTTTGAGTGGATCGCGCGTCAAGTGCTGGCCGTCCTGCCAAATCCAGTGCGTGTCGATGGCTGTGACGCGCCCCGGCGCGGCGGCGGCCACGTGGGTGAACATGGCGAGCGAGACATCGAAGTGGTTGTTGGAGTGGCTGCCCCAGGTCAGCCCCCAGTCGCGGCAGGTCTGGGCCACGCGCACGCTGCCGGCCAGGGTCCAGAAGTGCGGGTCGGCCAGGGGGATGTCCACGCTCTGCAGGGACAGCGCGTGGTTGAGCTGGCGCCAGTCGGTGGCGATCATGTTGGTGGCCGTGGGCAGGCCAGTGGCGCGGCGGAACTCGGCCATCACCTCACGGCCACTGAAGCCGTCTTCGGCGCCGCAGGGGTCCTCGGCGTAGGCGACCACGCCGCGCAGGTCGCGCATCAGGCGTACGGCGTCCTTCAGCAGCCAGCCGCCGTTGGGGTCGAGCGTAACGCGCGCTTCGGGGAAGCGCTCGTGCAGGGCGGTCACGGCCTCGACCTCGGCCTCGCCGCGCAGCACACCGCCCTTGAGCTTGAAGTCGTTGAAGCCGTAGCGGGCCTGAGCGGCCTCGGCCAGGCGCACGATGGCGTCGGGGGTCAGTGCCTTTTCATGGCGCAAGCGCAGCCAGGCGTCGCTGGCATCGGGCGCGCTGTCGTAGGGCAGGGGCGTCTGCGCGCGGTCGCCGATGAAGAACAGATAGCCCAGCATCTCGACGGCATCACGCTGCTGGCCCTCGCCCAGCAACGCGGCCACGGGTTGGCCGAGGTGCTGGCCGAGCAGGTCGAGCAGGGCGGTTTCCAACGCGGTGACCACGTGGATGGTGGTGCGCAGGTCAAAGGTCTGCAGGCCGCGGCCGCTGGCGTCGCGGTCGGCAAACTGCTGCTGCACCTGGCGCAGCAGGCCTTGCAGGGCGCCGAGCGATTGGCCCAGCACCAGCGATTGCGCGTCCTCCAGTGTTTGCCGGATGCTCTCGCCCCCCGGTACCTCGCCAACGCCGGTGTGCCCGGCGCTGTCGGTCAGGATCAGCAAGTTGCGGGTGAAGAAGGGAGCATGCGCGCCGCTGAGGTTGAGCAGCATGCTGTCCCGGCCCGCGACGGGGACGACGCGGTAGCCGGTGACGACGGGAGTGGTGGGGCTTGCCATGGAGTGACGGGGCCAGGCCGTCGGGCCCGGCGCGGGCCACGGCCGCAAATGGAGGGAAGGAAGGGCGCGCGGCTTACTGCGGGCCGAGCTTGGCCATCAAGGCGCCGAGCTGCTCGACTTCAGCGGGCAGCAGGTCCGACAGCGGCGGGCGCACCGGGCCAGCGCTGTGGCCCGCCAGCGTGGCGCCGGCCTTCACGATGGAGACGGCATAGCCCTCGCCCTTGTTGCGCAGCGCGATGTAGGGCAGGAAGAAGTCGCGGATCAGCGCGTCGCAGGTGGCGGTGTCTCCGGCGGCATGCGCGCGGTAGAAGTCCATCGCCGTGCGCGGGATGAAGTTGAAGACTGCCGACGAGTAGACCGGGCAGCCCATGGCCTTGTAGGCGCCGGCAAAGAGCTCGGCGGTGGGCAGGCCGCCCAGGTAGGCAAAGCGTTCGCCCAGCGTCTGGCGGATGGAGACGAACTTCTCGATGTCGCCGAGGCCGTCCTTGAAGCCGATGAGGTTGGGGCAGCGGTCGGCCAGCACCTGCAGGCTTTGCGGTGTCAGGCGGCACTGGCCGCGGTTGTAGACGACGACGCCGATCTTGACGCTCTTGCACACGGCCTCGACGTGGGCGATCAGGCCTTGCTGGCTCGCCTCGGTCAGGTAGTGGGGCAGCAGCAGCAGGCCCTGCGCGCCCAGGCGCTCGGCCTCCTGCGCGTACTGGATGGCGAGCCGGGTGCCGCCGCCAGCGCCAGCCAAGATGGGGGTGCGGCCCCGGCAGGCGTCCAGCGCCACCTGGATCACGCGGCTGAACTCGGCCGGCTCCAGCGAGAAGAACTCACCGGTGCCGCCCGCTGCGAACAGCGCCGAGGCGCCGTAGGGCTGCAGCCATTCAAGGCGCTCGGCATACGGCTTGGGCGCGAAATTCAGGGCGGCATCGAAATCCGTGAGAGGGAAGGACAGAAGACCAGACTGGAGGACTTGCTTGAGCTCTTGGGGCGACATCGTGGTGCTTGAAAGAACGGCGAAGGAGGCCGGCCGGGGGGGCGGATGGACGAATTTGTTGTATGTCATCGTACAACCACCGGAGCGCAATCGCAAGTTGGTCGGTCGGGATCTGCCCAATCCGACACGCAAAGTTCGCTCGGTCCCGCGACAAGTGCCAGGCAGCAGACGCCGGCAGCGCGGATTGTGGCGCCTGCCGTGGGAGGTCCGGCTCAGCTGGTCTGCGAGCGGCGGCGGCGTTCGCGGCTGTTGCTTAGGTGCATGCGCATGGCCGCACGGGCCGCTTCGGCATCGCCAGCGGCGATGGCGTCGTAGATGCTTTCGTGCTCGGCCTGCACGCGGCGCAAGTAGGCCAGCTCGCTGGCGCGCTCGGCGGCGTCCACCGACAAGCGGGCACGGGGAATGATCTGGCTGCCCAGCGTCAGCATCAGGTCGTAGAAGTGAGCGTTCTGCGTCGCCCGCGCGATCTCGGAGTGGAACTGGAAGTCAGAGGCCACCGCGTTCTCGCCGGTCTGCAGCGTGGCGGCAATCGTGTCGAGCGCCTGACGCATGGTGGCCAGGTTGGCGTCGGTGCGACGCAAGGCGGCCAGCGCGGCGGCTTCGGTTTCGAGGCCGATGCGCAGCTCGAGCACGGCAATGACGTCCTGCAGGGTGCCGAGCTGATCGGCGCTGAGCTTGAACGACGCGCCCGCCAGGCTGTCCAGCACGAAGGTGCCGACGCCATGGCGCGTCTCGACCAGACCCGAGGCCTGCAGCTTGGAGATCGCCTCGCGCACGACGGTGCGGCTGACGCCGAACTCGCTCATCACCGACGCCTCGGTGGGCAGGCGGTCACCGGGCGCCCAGTCGCCGCGCCGGATACGCTCGGCCAGCGCTTCGACAAGTTCCAGCGCCAGGCTGCGGGGACGGCGGCGAAGGGGAGTGTCCATGCTGGGATCCGGAGCCTCGTGGAATGTCTCGGAGGTCAACTTGGCAAAAGTTGTACGGCGTTCCGCTTCGCATTCGCGGCGCCGCAAGACAGCGCTGGCACCGCAGGACGCGTCACGAAAAAAGGCGATTGGACCTGAACCCAACCGCCTTTTCAGAAACCTGGTGCCGGCAAGAGGAGTCGAACCCCCGACCTTCGCATTACGAATGCGCTGCTCTACCAACTGAGCTATGCCGGCGAAGCCCGTGATGCTAACACGGGCTAACAGGCGTTCAGGCGCTGCCGAGACCGAGGCCTGCATGCGCGGGCGCCGCGCGTGCAGAACTGGGCGACCACACGGCTACTTTGGCGACCCCCTGGTCATCCCCACCGCCGCTTGAGGCAGGAGGCGCGCATGGACCTCGAATCCGCACTGCAGACTTTCATTGCCGAAAGCCGTGAGCTGCTGACCGAGATGGAAGCGGCCCTGCTGGGCCTGGAACAGACGCAGGACCGGTTCGAATCGGTGAACGCCATCTTCCGAGCGGCCCACACCATCAAGGGCTCGGCGGGCCTCTTCGGGCTGGACCATGTGGTGGCGTTCACTCATGTGGTCGAGAGCGTGCTGGATCGCGTGCGGGCCGACAAGGTCCGGATCGATGACGAACTGGTCGTGTTGTTGCTGTCTTGCTGCGACCGACTGACCGAACTCACCGATGCCATTGCCGACGGGCAATTGGTCGTTCAGGACACCCAGCCCAGCCAGGCGCTGATTGAGCAGCTCGGGCGTTATCTCGACGCGCCAGCCGGCGCGATCACGGTGGAGAGCGAGGCCGAGGCCCAGGTCGAGCGCATCGAGCGCGCCAGCGATGGCTCCGAACATTGGCATTTGTCCTTGCGTTTTGGGCCCGACGTGCTGCGCAGCGGCATGGATCCGTTGTCCTTCATCCGCTTCCTCGGGACCCTGGGTCGCATCGACTGGATCAGCACCCTGGCGGACGCGCTGCCCGACGACCCCGCCACGATGGACCCCGAGGCCTGCTACCTTGGTTTCGAGATCGCCTTCGCCAGCCCAGCCGACAAGGCCACCATTGAGGGCGCCTTTGAATTTGTTCGCGATGACCTTGCGCTGCGCATCATCCCGCCGCGCAGCCGCGTGTCCGACTACATCGCCCTGATCCACGAGCTGCCCGAGCAGCCCACGCGTCTGGGAGAGATCCTGGTGGCCTGCGGCAGCATCACCGAGCGCGAGCTGCAGGAGGCCCTCAGGCTGCAAGAGCAGGCGCGCGACAGCGGGGCCGAGGCTGGCACGCCGCCGATCGGAAAGATCCTGGTGGACAGCCAGGCCGTGCCTCCGGCCGTGATCGAAGCGGCGTTGGGCAAGCAAAAGCAAAGTGGCGGCGATCGCCAGCAGCGTGCGGCGGAGCATCGCTCCATCCGCATCGATGCCGACCGCCTCGATGAGCTGATCACCCTGGTCGGCGAACTCATCATCGCGGGTGCCAGCACCGAGCTGCTGGCGCGCAAACGCAAAGACAGCCAGCTCATCGAAGCCAGCTCGCGCCTGGCCGGCCTGGTGCAGGACGTGCGTGCCAGCGCGCTGCAGTTGCGCATGGTCAAGATCGGCGCCACCTTCACCAAGTTCCAGCGCGTGGTCCATGACGTGGCGCGCGAGCTGGGCAAGGACATCACGCTTGAGATCTCAGGCGAGGACACGGAGCTGGACAAGACCGTGGTCGAGAAGATCGGCGACCCGCTGCTCCATCTGGTGCGCAACGCCATTGACCATGGCGTCGAGCCTGCCGAGCAGCGGCTCGCCAAGGGCAAGCCCGCCCGTGGCAAGGTGCGGCTCAATGCCTTCCATGAGTCCGGCAGCATCGTCATCGAAGTGGGTGACGACGGCGGTGGCCTCAAACGCGAGCGCATCCTGGCCAAGGCGCTGGAGCGCGGCCTGGTCGAGCCCGGCGTGGCCCTGAGCGATGGCGAGGTTTTCGACCTGATCTTCGAGCCCGGCTTCTCGACCGCCGAGCAGATCACCAACCTGTCGGGGCGCGGCGTTGGCATGGATGTTGTCAAGCGCAACATCACGGCGCTGCGTGGCAGCGTGTCCATCGCGAGCCGGGAAGGCGAGGGCACCACGGTGAGCGTGCGGCTGCCCCTCACCTTGGCCATCATCGACGGCTTCCAGGTCAAGGTCGGGGAGTCGATCTTCGTGATCCCTCTGGACATGATCGAGGAATGCATCGAGTTCAGCGGCGAGCAGGGCCATGACTGGTGCAACCTGCGCGGTGCGGTGCTGCCCTTTGTTCGGCTGCGCGACTTCTTTGAGATCGAGAGCCCGGTACCGCGCCGCGAGAGCATCGTCGTCATACATCACGCGGGCCAGCGCGCCGGCCTCGTCGTTGACGCCCTGCTGGGCGAATTCCAAACGGTCATCAAGCCACTGGGGCGTGCCTTCCAGTGCGTGCAGTGCATTTCAGGCTCCACCATCCTGGGCAATGGGACGGTGGCGCTCATCCTTGACGTGGCGGCCTTGCTGGCTCAGACCAACCACCGTCATCGGTCCAAAAGCTTGTCCATCGACTCATAAGCCGCTCACGGCACCATTAGGAAGGAAGAGACATGTTCAGCAAAATGACGGTCGCGATGCGACTGAGCCTGCTCGTGTTCGTGATGGCGGTGGCGATGTTGGCCATCGGTTTGTCGGGCTTGCGCGGCATGGACTTCACCAACGCCAAGCTCTAGACGGTCTATGAAGACCGCACCGTCGCGTTGATCCAGTTGGCCAAGATTGCTGATGCGGGCTACCAGGTACGGATCAACCTGCTCAAGCTTGCGCGCACCACCAATGCCACCGATGCCGAGCCGCTGCTGAACCGCATCACGCGCGAGGACGCCAACTACGACAAGAACATCAAGGCCTACCTCGACACCTCGCTCACGCCGGAAGAAAAAAAGCTCGCGGCGGACTTCGTGCCGGCCTACACCGCCTTCCGTGAGTCCGGCGGCAAGATGATGAGCCTGAGCAAGGCGGGCAACAATGCCGCCGCGCTGGATCTGGTGGGCCCGACGGAGGAACACTTCCGCAGCGCGCGGGGCTTCCTCAGCAAGCTGCAGGAATTGCAGGAGAACGTGGCTGAGGAGGAATACAAGAATTCCGTTGCGCAGGCCGAGTCCACCTCCAAGCTCAATACCGGGCTGTTGATCGCCGGTTTGGCGCTGGGCATCGGCCTGGCCTTCTTCATCATCCGCAACCTCGCTGGCCAGCTCGGGGGCGAGCCTGGCTATGCGGCCGAGATGGTGCGCGAGGTGGCGGCAGGCAATCTGGCGATCGACATCCGCACCAAGGCCTCTGACAGCAGCAGCTTGCTGGCGGCTTTGAAGGCCATGGTGGACAAGTTGTCGCAGGTGGTCTCCGAAGTCAGCAACGGCGCCTCGGGCATCACCAGTGCGGCCGAGCAAGTCAGCGCCACCGCGCAGTCGCTGTCGCAGGCCACCAGCGAGCAGGCTTCCGGCGTGGAGGAGACCAGCGCCTCGGTCGAGCAGATGACCGCCTCGATCTCGCAGAACACCGAGAACTCCAAGGTCACCGATGCCATGGCCAGCAAGGCCGCGACCGAGGCGGCCGAAGGCGGTGAGGCCGTCAAGTCGACCGTCGCGGCCATGAAGCAGATCGCCAAGAAGATCGTCATCAATGACGACATCGCCTACCAGACCAACCTGCTCGCGCTCAATGCCGCCATCGAGGCCGCCCGCGCCGGTGAGCATGGCAAGGGCTTTGCCGTGGTGGCCGCTGAAGTGCGCAAGCTGGCCGAGCGCAGCCAGGAGGCCGCGCAGGAGATCGGCGAGGTGGCGTCCAGCAGTGTTGAGCTGGCCGAGCGCGCGGGGCACTTGCTGGACGAGATCGTGCCCAACATCCGCCGCACCTCGGACCTGGTTCAGGAGATCACCGCCGCGAGCGAGGAGCAGTCGAGCGGCGTCTCCCAGATCAACACCGCCATCAGTCAGCTCAGCCAGACCACGCAGCAAAACGCCAGCGCCTCTGAAGAGCTGGCCGCCACCGCCGAGGAAATGAGCGGCCAGGCCGAAGAGCTGCAATCCACCATTGCCTTCTTCAAGGTCCGCAATGACGGCAGCAGCGATCCGCTCAGCTTTGCGCGCCGACCCACCGCCCGCGCTGGCGGGTCGCGGGCCACGCGCCCGGCGGCGCCCAAGCCGGGCGGCTTCTCGGACATCGCGCCGGACGAATCCCAATTCGCCAAGTACTGAGTCGAGGCCCGGTCATGAGCCAAGCGCTCTCGCTGGAGGTGGCGACGCGACCGCCGATCTTGTCGGCGCAATACCTGGTGTTCAACTCGGGTGACGAGCTCTTTGCGCTCGGCATCCTGTGCGTGCGCGAGATCATCGAGTACGGCCATGTGACGCCCGTGCCCAAGATGCCGGCCACCCTCCGCGGCGTCGTCAACCTGCGCGGCGCGGTGGTGCCCGTGATGGACCTGGCTGCCCGCTTTGGCAAGCCCGCGAGCACCGTGGGGCGTCGCACCTGCATCGTCATCGTGGAGGTGGACACCGAGGACGAGCCCTTTGTCATCGGCCTCATCGTCGATGCCGTGTCCGCCGTGCAGGAGATCGCGGCGGCCGACATCGAACCCCAGCCGAGCTTCGGACTCAAGATCGACGCCGACTTCGTGGCCGGTGTGGCCAAGGTGCGCGGCCGCTTCGTCATCGTGCTCGACATTCACGAAGTGGTGGCGGTGCATCAACTAGGCCGGCTCGTGGCCGACGCGGATCCGCGCGGCGCGCCGGCCTGATCCGGAGCCGGGTGCTGGCATGGGCATCGAGATCAACGACCGCGAGTACGCGCAGATCCAGGCCTTCATCTTCGACGCCGTCGGCATCGCGCTGGGGCCAAGCAAGAAGCACCTGGTGACCGGCCGGCTGGAGAAGCGCCTGCGCCACCACCACTGCGGCAGCTACAGCGACTACCTACGGTTGCTGAGTGACCCCCGCGAGGCCGCCGAGGCGCAGCAGGCGATCGACCTGCTGACCACCAACGAGACCTATTTCTTCCGTGAGCCCAAGCACTTTGACCTGCTGGCCACCGAAGCCCGCGAGGCCCGCCAGGAGGGCCGCGCGCTGCGCGTCTGGAGCGCAGCCTGCTCCTCCGGCGAGGAGCCCTACAGCATCGCCATGGTGCTGGACGACACCCAGCCCGGCCAGCGCTGGGAGGTGGTGGCTTCAGATATCAATTCGCGCACCACGCACATTCCGCCCGCCTATTTGTCGCGCTACTGCCTGCGTGGCACCGGGACGCAGAGCGGCACCTTGTTGATCCAACGCGAATTGCGTGATCGTGTGCAGTTCATGCAGATCAACCTGGACCGCACGCTGCCGCGCGTCGGCGTGTTTGACGTCGTGTTCCTGCGCAATGTGATGATCTATTTCAATCTCGAGACCAAGCGCCGGGTTGTGCAGCGCCTGCTGACTGTCCTGCGGCCGGGCGGCCTGCTGCTCATCGGGCACTCGGAGTCCCTGCACGACATCAGCGCCGAGCTGGTGCCGGTGCGCCCCTCGGTGTACCGCCGTGTCTGAACGCCAACCCGGGAGCCGCTGATGATCAAGGTCCTGGTGGTCGATGACTCTGCCGTGGTGCGGCAGGTGCTGGGGGGGCTGATCGACCGCGCGCCGGGCATGAAGCTGCTGCACGCCGTGTCGGACCCGTTGATGGCCATGGAGCGCATGAAGACGCAGTGGCCCGACGTCATCGTGCTGGACGTCGAGATGCCGCGCATGGACGGCATCACCTTCCTGCGCAAGCTGATGGCCGAGCGGCCAACGCCCGTCGTCATCTGTTCCACCCTGACCGAAGCGGGCGCCCAGACCACCATGGAGGCGTTGGCGGCTGGGGCCGTCACCATCGTCACCAAGCCCAAGCTCGACCTCAAGAACTTCCTGCAGTCCAGTGCGTCGGAGTTGCTGGCGGCGGTGCGTGCGGCGGCCGTGGCCAATGTGGCGCGGCTGGCCGTGCGCGCGGCGGCCCCGGCG
>CALMQC010000466.1 GCA_937871895.1 uncultured Roseateles sp.
AGCCGGATGACGCCGTCGCCGCCGATCAGCAGGACGGTGCCCCATCCGCCACGGAGCCGTCGGGCAAGGCGATGCGGGATGCCGGTGCCCTTGTGGTTCACGATGGTGCCTTCGGGCAGGTCGGCGGACCGCACCCGCTGCGGCGTTGCGCGGGTTGACGAAAGTCTTTTCGCCGAGTTCGCGCTGGCGCGCATTGAGCGCCTCGAAGTCGTCGCGCCGCATGTAGACCTCGCCGCGCACCTCCAGCACGGGTGGTGCGCTGCCCATCAGCTTGAGGGGGATCTGGCCGATCGTGCGGATGTTCTGCGTCACGTCCTCGCCCGTCTCGCCGTCGCCGCGCGTGGCGGCCTGCACCAGCACGCCGGCCTCGTAGCGCAGGTTGATGGCCAGTCCGTCGAACTTCAGCTCGGCGCTGTACTCGACCGGCGGGTCGGCCTCTTGCAAGCCCAGCTCGCGGCGCACGCGGGCATCAAAGTTGATGGCGCCACCGGCCGTGGTGTCGGTCTCGGTGGTGATGGAGAGCATGGGCACGGCGTGCGTGACCGGCGTCAGGCCATCAAGCACCGCGCCGATCACGCGCTGCGTCGGTGAGTCGGGCGTCAGCAGCTCGGGGTGGGCAGCCTCCAAGGCCTGCAGCTCCTGGAACAGGCGGTCGTACTCGGCGTCCGGGATTTCGGGCGCATCCAGCACGTAATAGGCGTGCGCGTGAAAATTCAGCTGCCTGCGCAGCTCGGCGGCGCGAACCAGTGGCAATTCTTGATCTGGGTCAGGGGCATTCATAGCGAGCATTTTCAACAATAGGGCCATGACCACGAAGCAGTTGTACGCGGGTCCAGGGGTAGGGTTCGAAGCACCCTTCGAGATGCTGGCCGCTTGCCATGGGCGAGTGCGCCGCACGCTGGACACGCTGTTGCGCCTCCAGGCCCACGCCAGAGCCCATGGCGCGGATGAGCAAGCCCGCCAGGCGGCGGCAGACGTCGCGCGCTACTTCGATGTCGCCGCCCCGGCGCATCACCAAGACGAAGAGCTGCACATCGTGCCGCGCCTGCGGGCCGCTGGCCGAGGCGACCTGGCCGACCAGCTGCTGTCGGACCACGCCACGCTGAGCGCGGAATGGCAGGCGCTGCGCGTCCAGTTGCAGGCGCTGGCTGCGGGCCAGGCCTTCAGGTTGGAGCGGGATGCCTGCCTGCGCTTTGCGCGGCTCTACGAGGCCCACGCAGCGCTGGAGGACGAAGTGATCTTCCCGCTGGCCAGCCTGGGGCTGACACCGACCGAGATCCTCAGCATGGGCGAGGAGATGTCGACGCGGCGCGGCGCCAGCCGGGCACCGGCCGAGCTCGTGCCTCGCTGATCGCCGACGCTCAGCCAACAAGCCGCGTGATCAGCACCTGATCGACCCGGTGGCTGTCCACGTCCAGCACCTCAAAGCGCCAGCCCTGCCAGCTCACCGCATCGGTGCGGCGGGGGATGCGGCGCAGCATCACCATCAGGAAGCCGGCCAGGGTGTCGTAAGTGCCGGCATCGGGCCAGCCATCGATGTCCAGCGCCCGGGCGACATCGGGGATGGGCGTGATGCCATCAGCCAGGAAGGAGCCGTCCTCACGCCGCACGATCTGCTCTTCGGCATGCGGGGCCACCAAGCCGCCCATCACCGTGCTCATCACATCGTTGAGCGTCACGACGCCCACCACCAGGCTGTACTCGTTGACGACCACGGCAAAGTCCTCATGCGCCTCGCGGAACTGGGTCAGCATCTCGGACAGCGTCAGCCGGTCCGGCACCATCAGCACCTTCTTGACCAGGCCTGAATCGCGGCCCAGCCCCAGGGCCTCGCCGCGCAGCACGCGCTGGAACAGGTCGGTCGCGTCCACATAGCCGGCCACGCGGTCCACCTCGCCCTCGCAGACGAGGTAAGTCGAGTGCGGGGCCACGGCAATGCGCGAGCGGATCTGCGCCTCGTCCTCGTCGAGCACGAAGAAGACGATGCGCTCGCGGGTGGTCATCACCGTCTCGACGGTGCGGGTGTCGAGCTCGAACACATTGGCGATGACCTCGTGCTCGCCCGCCGCCACCACGCCGGCCTGATGCCCGGCCTCGGTCAGCGCCAGGATGTCACGGTGGCTGATGCTGTCATCGCGCCGCGCTGGCAGGCCCAGCAGGCGTATGAGGGCGTCGGTCAACGTGCTGAACAGCCAGGCCAATGGCTGCAGCACGCGGCACAGCAGCAGCATGGGTCCGATCAAGGCCACGGCCACGCGCTCGGGCTCGTTCATGGACAGGCGTTTGGGCACCAGGTCAGCCAGCACCACGAACAAGGCCGTCACCGTGGCGAACGAGGCCGCAAAAGCGACGCGTGCCGCCATCTCGGGCGCCAGCACCCAGGCAATCACGGCAGCGAAGTGCGGCGTCAGCGCCCCCTCGCCCACGATGCCACCCAGGATGGCGATGGTGTTGACGCCGATCTGCACGACGGTGAAGTAGTCACCCGGCTGGGCCTGCACCGCCAGCACCTGGGCCGCGCGGGCATCACCCGCATCGGCACGCTGCTGCAACTGCAAGCGCCGCGACGCGGCCACCGACAGCTCGGCCATCGAGAAGAACGCGCTGCCCAGGATCAGCAGCCCGATGAGTAGCAGGCTGGTTGTCATGCAGGGCAGTCTAGAGGCTCAGCTGAACAGGCGCCGCGCAGCGGCCGAGCCGGCCGGCAGGTCGCGCGCCGCCAAAGTCTCGTAGAGCTTCTTCAGCTCGGTGTCGATGGCGGCAAAGGCGTGCAGGCCCAGCGGGTGGCCGCGGTCGTCGCACATGTCGGCCTCCAGGTCGCGGGCCAGCAGGCGCGCGGAGTCTTGCCAGGCGGCAAAGGGCTCTTGCTCGGCGGGCGTTTGGGGCACGTCGAGCGCCAACGTCAGTTCGCGCAGGGACTGGGCCTCGGGGTTCTCGGCCAGCGCGGCCTGGGGGGCGAAGTTGAGCGTGAGGATGGGCGGCGCGCCTTCGTCCGGCGAGGGCAGCACCAGGCGGCCCGGCAGCTGGCCGGGCACGAAGCCGTGGCGCAGTGCCATCTGGTGGATGAAGCCGGGCGTCCAGGCGGTGGACTTGGCGCGCAGCAGCAGGGCGAGCTGGGCGTCGTGCGCGGCGGCGAACTGGTCCAGCTCACGGGCGTGGGCCACCACCTCCAGCATGTCGGGGAATTGCGCGTCGGCCTGGATGGCGTCGGCAAAGGCCTGAAGCTTCTGGACGAACTCGGAGTACTCGATTTCGTTGAGCGCGCCCGCTCGGTTGGCCATCTTGAGGCCGGCCTGGAACTCGCTGTAGCGCTGGCCGGGCTGGGGCAGTTCCCACTCGCCGGTCTCGGCGTTGAGGCCCTCGATCTGGAAGGGCTTGTTGCCCGCGCGATGGCTGGGCGGCTGGTGCTGCAGCGCGAACTCGCCGCTGATGGGCGCCTCCAGCGTGAAGACGGCGATGGCGTCGATCAGGGCGTCGATGCGCACCGAGGGCCGGCGCGGTGGGCGTGCCACCGGGGCCACCGGAACGTCAGCGACTTCAGGCTCCAGCGCCGCAGCCTCAACAGGGTCGAGCTGCGGTTCCATGCGCGACTCCAGGCCATCTTCGGTGGCGCGGCGCGGGCCGGCGCGGCGAGCGCTCCAGAGGCCATGCAGCAGCACGCCGACCAGCACCACACCACCGGCGATCAGGAGCAGGGACGTGAGCGAAAGCGAGGTGAACTGAGCCATCAGGCGATCTCCGCCATGGCCAGGGCCTTGTCCATGTCCACCGCCACGATGCGCGAGACGCCCTGCTCCTGCATGGTGACGCCAATCAACTGTTCAGCCATTTCCATCGCGATCTTGTTGTGCGAGATGAAGAGGAATTGCGTGCCCGCCGACATCTGCGAAACCAGCTTGGCATAGCGCTCGGTGTTGGCGTCGTCCAGCGGCGCGTCCACCTCGTCGAGCAGGCAGAAGGGCGCCGGGTTGAGCTGGAAGATGGCAAACACCAGCGCAATGGCGGTGAGCGCCTTCTCGCCACCCGAGAGCAGGTGGATGGTGCTGTTCTTCTTGCCCGGGGGCTGGGCCATGACCTGCACGCCGGCGTCGAGGATCTCGTCGCCCGTCATCACGAGCTTGGCCTGGCCGCCGCCAAAGAGGCTGGGGAACATGCGGCCGAAGTGCTCATTGACCTGATTGAAGGTGTTGCCCAACAGGTCGCGGGTTTCGAGGTCGATCTTGCGGATCGCGTCTTCCAAGGTCTGGATGGCGGACTGCAGGTCGGCGTTCTGAGCGTCGAGGAAGCTCTTGCGTTCGCGCGAGGCGGTCAGCTCGTCGAGCGCCGCCAGGTTGACGGCACCCAGGGCCGCGATCTCGCGGTTGATGCGGTCGATCTCGGTCTGCAGGCCGTGCAGCTTGACGCCGTCTTGCTCGATGCGGGCGGCCAGCTGGGTGAGGTCCACCTCGGCCGCCTGGAGCTGCTCCAGATACTGGGCGCCGCCAAGCTGGGCGGCCTGCGCCTCCAGCTGCAACGCGGTGATGCGCTCGCGCAGCGGGTCGAGGCTGCGCTCCAGTTGCATGCGCTGCTCGTCGAGCTTGCGCAGGCGCAGGGTCAGGTCGTCGTAGGCCGTGCGGACGGCGGCGAGCTGCTGTTCCTTCTCGGCCTTGACGGCCAGGGCGTCCTGCAGGCCGGCCTGGGCGGCGGCGTCGTTGAAGCCGTCGAGCTCGGTCTGCACGCTGGCGCGCGAGGTCAACACGGTCTGCACCTGGGCCTCAGCCGTCTCGATGCTGCGCTGCAGCTCGGCGCGGCGCGCTGCCAGGGTGCGGGCGCTGAACTGGGCCTCCTGCGCGCGGCGCTCCAGGGCGCGCAATTGCTCGCGCGCTTCGGCCAGCTTGCGCTCGGCCTGGATCACTCCGTCTTCGAGCGTGGCGTGCTTCTC
>CALMQC010000467.1 GCA_937871895.1 uncultured Roseateles sp.
AGGACGCGCTCACCTTCACCTAGGCCCAGGTGGCCGACAAGCTGACCGCCGCCACCGACGTAGAGCAGCTGGCCGATGGCGGCAACCTGATCGGAGCCGTGGCCAACGCGGATCACCGCGCTGAACTGGTCAACCTGTACGAACAACGCGCAACCGAAATGGAGGCCGCATGAAGACCCTGACCCTGCAACAAGGATCGCCCGAATGGGCTGCTCACCGCGCTCGAAGCCTGAACGCCAGCGAGCTATCTGCGGCCATGGGCCTGTCCTCGTACATCACCAGGTCGGCCCTCGTCAAACAGAAGGCGACAGGCATCGCCCCAGAGATTGACGCGGCCACTCAACACCGATTCAACAAGGGCCACGAGTTCGAGGCTATCGCGCGTCCATGGGCAGAGGAAATCATCGGGGAAGAACTTTTCCCTGTCGTACTGGCTGGCGAATTTGATGCCCTGCCGCTGTCTGCGTCGCTTGATGGACAAACCTTGATGGGCGATGTGACGTGGGAACACAAGAGCGGGAACGCCAAGCTGTTTGCCAGCTTGGACATGGGCGTAATTCCCGAAGAGTACCACCCGCAGATGGAACAAGGACTGATGATCTCTGGCGCCGAGAAATGCCTGTTCATGGCATCCAGCGGCGACAAAGACACCATGCGTTATGCGTGGTACGAGTCTAGCCCGACGCTGCGCGCCAAGATCATACCGACGTGGATGCAGTTGCAAGCCGACATTGAGGCCTACGTTCCGACCGAGCCCGCCGCGACCGTCACGGCCGCACCCATCGAAAGCCTGCCCGCCGTCGTGGTGCAGGTGCAAGGCGCCCTCACGGTCGCCGGCAACCTGCCCGCCTTCGGCCAGGCCCTGCGCGAGTTCATCGCCCGCATCCCGGCCAAACCCGAAACCGACCAGCAGTTCGCGGATGCCGAGGCCGCGTGCAAGGCGCTGAAAAAGGCCGAGGAAGCACTGGCCCAAGCCGAAGACGGCGCGCTGGCGCAGATCAGCGACGTGGAGCTGATGCGCCGCACCGTGGCCGACCTCAAGGAACTGGCGCGGTCAACCCGGCTGGCCACCGAGAAGCTGGTCAAGGCCGAGAAAGACGCGCGCCGCACCGAGAAGGTGATGACTGCGCGCGCAGAATTCGACAAGCACGTTGCCCGCCTGCAAGCGGATATCAAAGGCGTGCGCCTGATCGTGCCCATGCCCGACTTTGGCGGCGCCATCAAGGGCCTTAGCAGCCTGGCCAGCATCGACGACAAGCTGACCGCCGCGCTGATCGCCGGCAAAGCCGAGGCCAACACGCTGGCGGGCCGGATCGCGAACAACCTGAAGACGCTCGACAGCGTGCCGCAGTACGCCCACCTGTTTGCCGACCGGCAGGATCTGGCCTACAAGGACGCCGAGACGCTTGAGCTGCTGATGCAGAAGCGGGTTGATGCCGAGGCTGCACGCATCGAAGCTGAGCGCGAGCGCATCCGCCAGGAAGAAGAACGCAAGGCCCACGAAGCGGCCGAGCGCCAAGCGGAAGCCGAACGGTCACGCATCCGGGCCGAGGAACAGCAGAAGGCCCAGGCGGAAGCGGCCGAGCGCGAAGCAGCAGCCCGACGCGAGCGAATCCTGGCCGAAGCCGCAAAGCCCGCCGTGACACGGGCACTGGAAGAGATCGAGCGACACAAGTCCGACCCCCGCTTTGCCGCCGTGGTGGCCAGCGCACCGGCGCCGGCCGACGAAGCGCCAACCATGACCCTCGGCGCCATCAACGAGCGCCTGCACCCGATCAGCCTCAGCGCGGCTGGCCTGGCCGAATTCGGGATCGAGCCGCCGGCGACCCGGAAGGCCGCGAAGCTTTACAGCCGCGCTCAGTTTGAGCAGGCATGCCGAGCCATTGTCCGGTGTGCCACCGACGCCCTGCGCGGCGAGCTGGATGCAGCATGACCACCGACACCAA
>CALMQC010000468.1 GCA_937871895.1 uncultured Roseateles sp.
TTTGATCGGGACTTCCGGAAGCTCTTGGCGCGCGGCCAGTTCACGCTGCTGGAGGCCGCCTAGAGATTTCGGGGGGGCTGGCCTCAGCTAGCAAGGCCTCACCCCCAAGAGCTCGATGCGCCGCGACCTCAGCGCTTCACCCGCTGCGGCCCGATCACCCGGTACTCCCCGCTCAGATGCATCAGGCTCATCAGGTAGAGCATGCCGTCAAAGTAGCGCTGCTCGCCGCTGGGCATGGGGGTGTCCCACAGGGCTTCGAGGAAGGCCTTGGAGACATCACTCGGCGGAGCGGCCAGGCTGCCGACGGCGGCGGCGGCGAGCATGCCGACGGAGTGGCGGTCTGAGGCTTTCTTGCCGTCAAGCGTGTACTTGTCGGTGAAGCTGCGCAGGCCTTCGCTGTGCAGGAAGTTCTGGATACGGCTGGTCAGCTCGGGCTGGCGCGGGTCCTTGGCAAACCAGGCGTAGTCGAAGGCGATGTTGCTGACGGTGCGCCAGCTGTCGTAGGCAAAGATGCCCGGGGTGCCGTCCCAGTTGGGCAGGGCTTTGCCGTCAAAGTCGGTGCGGTCGGCCGAGAGGCCGGTGACCGGGTGGGCCGCCTTGTGGAAGAGCTCGCGGCTGGCCTCGGCGGCGCGCAGCCAGAAGGCACGCTCCTCACGCGGGCCCCAGCGGGCAAACAGCTCGTAGAAGGCAGGCAGGTGGTAGGACGGGTCGGTGCCGGGGATGCGGGTCTCGGCCACGAAACGGATCATGGCGTGCTCTTCGTCCATCATGGGCCCGGTGCTGACCGTGAAGGCCGTGCGCGGCGGCCGGAAGCGCGGCCAGGGGCGGCCCTCCTTGGCGGCTTGGGCCTGCTCAGCCCGGTTGTTGGGGCTGGGCCAGGGCTCGGCGGGCGGCTCGAAGGGTGGGTCCTCGGGGTGGATGCGGAAGGGCGTGGTGCCCGTCATCAGCGGGCGGTGGCGCATGGTGCGCAGGAGCGTGTCGGCTTCTTGCTGGTAGTTGTAGATGCCCTTGCCATTGCCCCAGCGGTTGGCGGCGAAGTACAGCGCCATCACGAACCACTCTTCGCCGTCCGGCGCGGCGCCGGTGGCACGCGGCGTGCCGTCGGTACCCATGGACCACGCGAAGTAGCCGAGGGACGGGTTCTTGGGGTCGGTGACCTGCATATAGGTCTTGGACCAGTTCCACAGGGCGTCGAACTCGCGCTTCTTGTCGAGCTGGACGGCGATCATCATCCCGTAGCTCATGCCCTCGCTGCGGGCGTCGTTGTTGGCCCAGTCCGTGATGTAGGCCAGAGGCCCGTTCTTGTTGGCGCCGGTCTCGAAGTAGACGCGCTCTTCCTGGCCATCGCCATGGAAGAACTGCTTGAAGGCGCGATCGATGCGTTGGCGGGTCTCGGCCGGCGTCTTGTTGAGGCGCTCGACGAAGAGATTGGGGTGGCGGCCGGTTCGGTAGGCGCCGTTGCCATCGTTCAGGGCCACTTGTGTGGACTGCGATGCAGGGGCTGCGGCGGGCGTCTGGCCAATCGCCACGGGCGACAGCAAGGCGAGTGACAGGGTGACGGCAACGCTGATGAGGGAGGCGCGCATAGGGTGTGTGTAAGCGGTTTGAGGCGGCTGGGCCGCAGACGGCCGATGGGCGGCTGATCGGCTGCAAGCGATTTCAGGGACGGGCGGATGCTATCGCGCACGGGCAGCACGCCAGGCTTCACACAAGCATTTCCCCTAACCCGCTTGCCGGGTGGATGTAACCGCGCCCGGCTGCGGCTCGCCAAACACGCCGCACCACGCAGCAAGGCGTTGCCGCCTCCCTAGAATCCCGTCCACTCCCCACCTCCCGCGCGGCTATCGTCGCGCCCCAACGGCTGCTCACCGGCAGCATCACTGGAGCTTTCATGGACACCCGCATCCATCAGATCAAGTCACGTCTCTCGCTGGTGCGTGAGGCGCTCGTTCGGCACGGCGCGCATGCGCTCTTGGTGCCGTCGGCGGACCCGCATTTGTCGGAATACCTGCCGGAGCGCTGGCAAGGCCGGGTGTGGTTGTCGGGGTTCACGGGCTCGATGGCGACGCTGGCAGTGACGCGCACGGAGGCCGTGCTGTTTGCCGACAGCCGCTACTGGGAGCAGGCCGAGCGCGAGCTGGCGGGCAGTGGCATCAGCCTCTTCAAGATGCCCACGGGCGCGGCGGCGCACCACATCGAGTGGCTGGCGCAGCAGCTGCAAAGCGGCCAGAGCCTGTGCGTGGACGGCCAGGTGCTGGGCCTGGCCCACGGCCGCCAACTGCGCACCGCGTTGCAAGCCAAGGGCGTGCAACTGCGCACCGACCTCGACCTGCTGGCCGAGGTGTGGGAGGGCCGCCCCGGCCTGCCCGAGGCGCGCGTCTATGAGCACCTGCCCCCGCACGCGGCGGTGAGCCGCGCCGACAAGCTGGCCGGCGTGCGCGCTGCGATGCAGGCGCTGGGCGCCAGCCATCACTTCATCTCCAGCGTGGATGACATCGCCTGGCTGCTGAACCTGCGCGGCAGTGATGTGGACTACAACCCCGTCTTCCTGGCCCACCTGCTGCTGAGCCCGGAGGGCGGCCAGCTCTTCGTGGGCGCCGGCAAGGTGGACGACGCCCTGGCTGCGCGCCTTGCTGCCGATGGCATTGCGTTGGCGCCCTACCCCACGGCGGCCGATGCGCTGCGCGCGCTACCGGCCAGCGCCGTATTGCTGCTGGACCCGCGCCGCTGCACCCTGGGCCTGCGCGAGGCAGTGCCGGCCACGACCAAGGTGATCGAGCAGATCAACCCTTCCACGCTGGCCAAGAGCCGCAAGACCGCGCTGGAAGCCGCCAAGGTGCGCGAGGCCATGGTGCAGGACGGCGTGGCCATGTGCGAGTTCTATGCCGAGTTTGAGGCGGCGCTGGCCGCCGGGCAGCCGATTGACGAGCTGTGGATCGACACGCGCTTGAGCGCCGCGCGTGCGCGCCGGCCGGGCTTTGTGGGGCTGTCGTTCTCGACCATCGCGGGCTTCAATGCCAATGGCGCCCTGCCCCACTACCGCGCCACGCCCGAGCACTTCAGCAAGATCGAGGGCAACGGCCTGCTGCTGATCGACTCGGGCGGCCAGTACCTGGGCGGCACCACCGACATCACGCGCGTGTGGAAGGTGGGGCAGATCACGCCGGCGA
>CALMQC010000469.1 GCA_937871895.1 uncultured Roseateles sp.
TGACATCCTCGCCAGCCACGGCGTGCACGTTGCGGGCACCGACTTCGACCGCCACGTCGAGCTGGCCGCCATCCTGCCCCTGGCCGGCTACAAGGCGCGCGGCCCCGCGCCGGCCGAGCGCGAGGTGCCCAGCAAGGTCTACTTCGACCTCGCCACCTGGCACTTGATCAACACGGTCTACACGCCCTCCCGCGTGCTGGAGCTGCGGCGCATGAAGAGCTTCTATGCCGACCCTGGCCTGCATGCGCGCTTGATGAACATCGTCGAGCAGCAGCTGGGCCACGGTCTGCTGGCCCAGGCCGAGGCCGCCAAGATCGAGGTGGCCGAAGGCGGCCGCACGGCCATCGCGCTTGACGCCCTCGCGGCCGGCCTTGCGTCGAGCTTGACGCAGGACCAAGCGCTGGGCGCCATCGACGCGGATGTCGAACGCATCGTCCAGGCGGGCATTGAAACGGTGCGGCAGGCGGGCCTGAGCCCCGACGCCGTGGACGCCGTCTACCTGACCGGCGGGTCCACCGGCCTCGCTGCCTTGGCCCAACGCATCGCCGCCCCGTTCAAGAACGCCCAGACCGTACGCGGCGACCGGCTGGCCAGCGTCGCGCAAGGTCTCGGCTTACAGGCGCAGCGCGTCTTCTGCTAGACATGGACCCCCCGGCCCGGCGGGTACGCCGGTCCGCCCCCCGAGGGGGCGAGGCCGCTAGCGGCATTGAGCCGCAAGCCGCCCCCGGCGGGCCGGCTTGGGGCGGCCCGGCGCTCGGCCCGAAAGCCTCAGCATCAGCAGACAATTGAAAGCTATGCAAGCCACCAGCTACCTCAAGCTCTCGGTCGCCACCGCGCTGGTGACGATCGCGCTCAAGTCGGCGGCTTGGTGGTTCACCGATTCGGTCAGCCTGGCGGCCGATGCGCTGGAGTCGCTGGTCAACCTCGCCGGCGCGCTCTTCGCGCTGGCCATGGTCACCTGGGCGCAGCAGCCGCCCGACGCCGAGCACCCCTACGGCCACCACAAGGCCGAGTACTTTTCCAGCGGCTTCGAGGGCATCCTCATCATTGCGGCGGCGCTCGGCATCCTGTGGGGCGCGCTGGACCGCTGGCGCCACCCGCAGCCGCTCGAATCCGTGGGCCTGGGCGTCACGCTCGCCGTGGTCAGCTCGGCCATCAACGGGGCGCTCGCGTTTGCCATGATGCGCAAGGGGCGCGAGGTGCGCTCACTCGCGCTGGAGGCCGACGCGCGCCACCTGTTCACCGACGTTTGGACCTCGGCCGGCGTGGTGGCCGGCCTGATCGGCGTGATGACCACCGGCTGGCTGTGGCTGGACCCGCTGCTCGCCGGCCTGGTGGCGCTCAACATCCTGCGCGAGGGCGTGCACCTGATGCGCGAGTCCACCCGCGGCCTGATGGACGAAGCCCTCGACCCCGAGACCCTCGCCCGCGTCGAACGCGTGCTGGCGGCCTTCCGCACCGAGCAGCCCGTGCGCTTTGACCACATCGTCAGCCGCGTGGCCGGCCAGCGCCACTTTGTGGACCTGCACATGCACCTGCCGGCGGACTGGACCCTCCGCCAGGCGGCCGAGCTGCGCTCCGCCGTCGAGCGCGGCCTCATGCAGGCCGTGCCGGGGTTGCGCGCCTCCATCCAACTGCTGCCCACCGACGTCGAAGCCCACTTCGACGACCCCAAGGATTTGGTGTGATCGCCGTCCTCCAGCGCGTCGCGATGGCCCGCGTCGAGGTCGCCGGCCGCACCGTCGGCGAGATCGGCCCCGGCCTGCTCATCCTCGTCTGCGCTGAAGCCCCAGACACCCCGGCCCTGGCCGACAAGATGGTCGCCAAGTGGCTCAAGCTCCGCGTCTTCAGCGACGAGGCGGGCAAGATGAACCGCAGCGTGCAAGACATCCAAGGCGGCCTGCTCATCGTCAGCCAGTTCACCCTAGCGGCCGACACGGCGGGCGGCAACCGCCCCAGCTTCAGCGGTGCCGCGCCGGCCGAGCAAGGCCGTCAGCTCTACGAGCACGTGCTGACCACGGCGCGGCGGCTGCACGCGGTGGTGGCGCAGGGCGAGTTCGGGGCGGACATGAAAGTCACGCTCGTCAACGACGGGCCGGTGACGATCCCGATGCACATGGCCTGAGGCCAGCCACTCGCTGCGCAAGCTCGAAGTCCTCTCCTACGGCACGGCCATCCTCGGCCTCTTCATGGCGCTGCCGCTGCTGGCACTGCGTCGGCAGCGGCGGGCCAATGTGTGGCTGGGGCTCTTTGTGCTGTCCATCGCCCTGCTTTCCATGGCAGGCACGCCAAGCTTCCAGCAGTACGCCGCTGCATGGTTTGGGCTGCTGGACTGGCCGGTGACCTGCGTGGGCGCCTTCTTCTACCTCTATGTGCGCGAGATGACGGGCCTGGGCAATGGGCGCCGGCAGCTGTGGCACTTCCTGCCGCTGGCGCTGTTCCTGGCCTTGCTGGCCTGGGGCCGGCTCGTGCTCCAGCTGCCCCGTCTGCCGCTGGGCTTTGAAATCTTCCTGCTGGGCTGCCAGGCGCTGGCTGCTGTCTATGCCGGGCTCTCGCTCGTCCGCCTGCGTGGCTACCGCCAGCGGGTGCGGCAAAACTACTCGTCCATCGAGCACCGAGACCTTCGCTGGCTCACCTGGCTCAGCGGCGTGGCCATCGCGCTGCTGGTGGTGTGGGTGCCGGCCACGCGGGTGTTTGGCCTGTGGGACTGGCTGCTCATCCTGGGCCGGCTGGCGATGCTGTAATTCATCGGCTGGTTCGGCCTGCGGCAGTCCATCGTCCTATTGCCACCACTGGCCGAAAGCACCGCACCCGCGAGTGCCGAGGTCGCTGAGGAAGCGGGTGCCTCGCTCACCGTCGAGGCCCCGCCCGCCCCGGAAGCGAGCGAGCCAGCCAGCAAGTACGCCCGCTCGGGCCTGACGGATGCAGCGCGCCAACTGATCGAGGCCCGGCTCCATGCCCGCATGGCGCAGACGCGCGATTTCCTGGAAAGCGACCTGACCTTGGCCCAACTGGCCGAGCGCATCGGCACCTCAACGCAGTTGCTGTCCCAGGTGTTGAACGATGGCCTGGGGCTCAACTTCTTCGACTACGTGAATGGCCTGCGCGTGGCCGAGGTGCAGCGCCTGCTGGCAGACCCGGCCCGAGCCAAAACGCCAGTGCTGGATCTGGCCTTTGAAGCCGGGTTCAACAGCAAGTCCACCTTCAACGCCGTCTTCCGCGACCGCACGGGCACCACGCCCTCGGTCTGGCGGCGCCAAGCCGCCCAGCCGTTCGGACACTGACGCTTGTCGTCTGCACGGCGGTGTCGGCGTGCTGCGTGGCGCTGCGTCGCGCTGCGTCGCGCTGCCTGTTAGGCCCCGTTCACGTTCGTGGAAACCACGCACCGCCGGCCCGTCGGGCCACTCAAACACCCCGAATGGCGTTCTTTCCGGCGCGCTTGGCGGCGTACATCGCTGCGTCCGCGCGCTTCATCAATGCGTCGGGGTCATGGCCGTCCTTGGGGCAGAAGGCCACGCCGATGCTCGCCGACACCATGCCCGTCTCGCCGGGCCCCAGCTCGACGGGCTGCTCCACGGCACGCAGCACACGCTCCAAGATGCGCTGGCATTCCGACTCGGCATGCAGTTGCGTGAGCACCAGCACGAACTCGTCACCCCCCAGCCGTGCCACGGTGTCCTTGCTCCGCATGCAGTCCTGCAGGCGCTGCCCAATGACTTGCAGCAAACGATCGCCGGCGGCGTGGCCGAAGCGGTCGTTGACCGCCTTGAAGCCGTCCAGGTCGATGAAGCAGACCGCCAGCATGGTGCCGGTGCGCGAAGCCATGGCCATGGCCTGCAGCAGGCGATCCGTCAGCAGTGAGCGGTTGGGCAGGCCGGTCAAGGTGTCCTGGAAGGCGATCTGCTCGACTTCGGCATGCCTCGACTTCATGTCCGTGATGTCCAGCATCATCCACATCGACTCATGGGTCTCGGGCGAGACCATGGCGCCGCTCATGTCCACCCAGATGGGGCTGCCATCCTTGCGCACCAGCTGGACCTGCGTGCGGTAGGTGCCGCCTGCATGGAGCACGGGATAGGCCGCAGCCCCCACGGCGTGAAAGGCCTCGTCATCGGGGTAGAGAACCCGGGCCGATTGGCCGGTGAGTTCGCCGGGCGCATAGCCAAACATCCGGGCAAACGCCCGGTTCTCCCAGACCGCGTTGCGGTGCCTCAGCTTGGTGATGCCCACCAGGTCGTTGTCCAGCATCGCCTGTTGCTGGCGCAGCAGGCCATTCATCTGCCTGCGCTGGCGGTCGATGTAGGTGAGCACACCGGCCAAGGCAAACAGCACCAGGTTGGAGCTGATGGCCACCCACGCGATCTGCTGGAGCCGGGCTTCGGTGCGCCGCCGCACCTGCGCGTCGGCGACCCCGGTGATCAAGACCATCTCCCACTCCGGGATGGGGCGGTAGACAAAGTGCCGCAGCACGCCGTCAACAGAGCCCAGCGCGGTATAGCTGCCCGAAGGGCTGCGTGCGAAATGCCGCCAAAGCGGCGAGCCCAAGGGACGCAGCCAGACGTTTTCAGGCGGGCTGGGCGTGCGAGCGCGGACCCGCTGGTCTCGTACCCCGATCAGCGCCGCCACGCT
>CALMQC010000470.1 GCA_937871895.1 uncultured Roseateles sp.
CGACAACGCGAAGACGCAGCGCTACTCGCCGTGCAACACGATGGAGACGCTGCTGGTCCACGAGGCCATCGCCGCCCGCGTGCTGCCGCCGCTGGCCGCCATCTATCGCGACAAGGGCGTGGAGCTGCGCGGCGACGCCGCCACCCGCGCGCTGCCCCTGCTCGGCGTGCCCTATGCCGTCAAGAACCTCTTCGACGTGCAGGGCCTCACCACGCTCGCAGGCTCCAAGATCGAGCGTGACCAGCCGCCCGCCGCCGCAGACGGCCCACTGCTGCAGCGCCTGCAAGCTGCCGGCGCCGTGCTGGTGGGCGCGCTCAACATGGACGAGTACGCCTACGGCTTCACCACCGAGAACAGCCACGAAGGCCCCACCCGCAACCCGCACGACCCGCGCTGCAGCGCCGGGGGCTCGTCGGGTGGCTCGGGCGCCAGCGTGGCGGCCGGCCAGGTGCCGCTGAGCCTGGGCTCCGACACCAATGGCTCCATCCGCGTGCCCTCGTCCTTCTGCGGCGTGTTCGGCCTCAAGCCCACTTATGGCCGCCTGCCGCGCAACGGCAGCTACCCCTTTGTGGCCAGCATCGACCACCTCGGCCCCTTTGCCCGCAACGTGCAGGACCTGGCCCTGTGCTACGACGCGATGCAAGGCCACGACGCGCATGACCCGGGCTGTGTGGCACGCCCCATTGAGCCCACCGCCCCTGAGCTGCCACGTGGCCTCGAAGGCCTGCGCATCGCCACGCTTGGCGGCTACTTTCACGACAACGCCGGCCCCGAGGCGCGTGCCGCCGTCGCCCGCGTGGCCGCTGCTTTAGGCGCCACCCGCGTGGTGGAGCTGCCCGAGGTCGCCCGCGCCCGTGCCGCCGCGTTCGTGATCAGCAACTCCGAGGGCGCAGCCCTGCACCTGCCCGACCTGCGCAGTCGCGCGCAGGACTTTGAGCCGCTGTCGCGCGACCGCTTTCTGGCAGGTAGCTTGATCCCTGCCGCCTGGGTGCAGCAGGCCCACCGCGTGCGCCGTTGGTTTGCGCTGCGCGCCGCCGAGCTGCTGCGCGAGGTGGACGTGCTGCTCGCCCCCGCCACGCCCGTGCCCGCCCAGCCCCTGGGCACCGAGTGGATAGCGATCAACGGCCAACGCCTGCCCGCCCGCCCCAGCCTCGGCGTGCTGACCCAGCCCATCTCCTGCATCGGCCTGCCCGTCTGCGCTGTGCCGGTATGGAGCGCTGAGCCCCTGCCCATCGGCGTGCAAGTCATCGCCGCGCCCTGGCGCGAAGACCATGCGCTGCGCGTCGCCCACGCGCTGGAACAAGCGGGCGTGGTGTGCGCGCCTGTCGCCACCTTGCCATGACACCAGAGATCAACCTCCCCGACGTGCTGCTTGAAGTGCAAGCCGTGTTCGACCGCTACGAGGACGCCCTCGTGCACAACAAGGTCGAGGTGCTGGACGAGCTGTTCTGGGACTCGCCCACCACCGTGCGCTACGGCGCCACCGAGAACCTCCTCGGCTACGCCGCCATCCAGGCCTTCCGCGCCGGCCGCGCGGCCACGGGCCTTGCGCGCACGCTGCAAAACACCGTGCTCACCACCTATGGGCGCGACTTCGCCACCGCCCAGACCGAGTTCGTGCGCGAGGGCTCAACGGCCATTGGCCGACAAAGCCAAACCTGGGTGCGCTTTCCCACGGGCTGGCGCGTCGTGGCCGCCCATGTGAGCTTGCTCAAGCCCTAAGATTTCCAGCCATGCGCTCCACTGCCGCCCCCGCCAAGCTTGACAAGGCACCCAACAAGGCTGCGGTGAGGCCCAATCTCGCCGAGCAGGTCTACGCCCAGCTCAAGGCCGAGATGAACGACTTCAGCCTCGTGCCCGGCGACCGCTTCTCCGAGGCCGAGCTGGGCCAGCGCCTCGGCGTCAGCCGCACGCCGGTGCGCGAGGCGCTCTTCAGGCTGCGCAACGAAGGCTTCCTGGAGGTCGAGCCCAAGTCCGGCTGGTCCGTGCGGCCCATCGACTTCAACCTGCTGGAGCAGCTCTACGACCTGCGCGTGATCCTCGAACTCGCCGCCGTCGCCAAGCTCTGCACCCACGCCGGCCCGCAGCCGGCAGAGTTGGAAGCCCTGAAGGACATCTGGCTCGTGCCTTTGTCCGACCGCCTCACCGATCCCGCCGAGGTCGGCCGCCTGGACGAAGCCTTCCACGCCACGCTCGTGCTCGCCGCCGGCAACCCCGAGATGGCCCGCGTCCACTGGGACGTTACCGAACGCATCCGCATCGTCCGCCACCTCGACTTCACCCGCGCCGACCGCATCGAAGCCACCTACGTCGAGCACGCCAAGATCCTGCGCGCCGTCATGCAACGCAAGCTCGACCAAGCCCAGCTCCTGCTCAAGAGCCACGTCGAACAAAGCAAGTCCGAGGTCCGCAAGATCACGCTCGCGACGCTGCATGAGGCGAGGGCGAGGGTGATGAGGGGGCGGTGAAAGCGCTGACTGCTGGGCGGCAGTTGAGCTTGTAGTGCGCCTGCACTACGATGCAGACATGAAAGACGCCGTCATCCCCCAAGTCCGTGTCGAGGCCGAGTTACGCGCCAGCCTTGACGCGGTGCTCCGCCCCGGCGAAACACTGACCGACTTCGTCGAGGTCGCGGTGCGCAACGCCGTTGAGTACCGGCGCGTTCAGACCGACTTCGCCGCACGCTGCGAGGAATCCTTGGCCGAATACGAGCGCACAGGCGCGTCCATCCCGGCTGCCAAGGTCGTCGCCAAGCTCGAATCCAAGCTCGCGAAGCGTCGCAAGGAACTGGGCGGGTGAGCTACGCCGTCGAGTTCACGCAAAGCGCTGAAGACGACCTGGTGCGGCTCTACGACTTCTTGCTTGATCGTGCCCAAACGCTCGAAGAGCTTGATGTCGCCGACGAGGCACTCAAGGTCATCCGCCTGGCCGCGCTAAGCCACCTGTCGACCACGCCATACAGCTACCGCAAGGTCGGTACGCGGTCGACGCTACGCGAACTCATCGTCCCCTTTGGCACGACGGGCTACATCCTTCGCTTCGACATCCGCTCGCCCGAGTTGGTCCTCGTGGTCGGCGCACGCCACCAGCGCGAGGAAGATTTCCATTGAGCTGTTCAG
>CALMQC010000471.1 GCA_937871895.1 uncultured Roseateles sp.
AAACCCTCGACCCACCCGCTGGCTGAAGGCCTGCGCATCGGGCCCATCATGGGTGACGCGGCGATGGAGTCCTGGCTCGGGGACGTGCACTGGGGTCTGGTGATCGGCATCGTGCTGTGCGTGCTGTGCGGCGCGTGGCTGAGCTTCAGTGCCTCGGGCTTTGCGATGCGTGTGGTGGGCGGCAACGCACGTGCGGCGCGGCTCGTGGGCCTGCCGACGAATCGACTCATCCTGCTGGCCTGCCTGCTGGGCGGCGCAGCGGCAGGGCTGGCGGGTGCCATTGAGGTGGCCGCCGTCCACAACGCCGCCAACGCATCTGTCATCGCGGGGCTCGGCTACACGGGCATCCTGGTCAGCTTCGTGGCGCGGCACAACCCCTGGGCGATTCCGCCGGTGGCCATCCTCTTTGGTGGCTTTGCGGCGGCGGGCAGCTTGCTGCAGCGGCGGCTGGGGCTGCCGGATGCCTCGGTGCTGGTGCTGCAGGGCTTTGCCTTCGTCTTCATCCTGGCCACCGAGGCGCTGCGCGGGCGGCTCTTCAGTCTGCTGGTCATCAAGTGGCCGGCGCGTGCGGTGATGCCGGACACGCCGCTGCGCAAGGAGGCGGTATGAGTTTGTCCCTCGACAACGTCTCGGACCTGATGCTCGCCGTCGTCGGCGGCGCGCTGCGGGTGGGCACGCCTTTTCTCTTCGTGAGCCTGGGCGAGTGCCTGACCGAGAAGAGCGGCCGCATCAACCTCGGCCTGGAAGGCGTGCTGGTCTTCAGCGCGATGGCCGCGTTTGGCGGGGCCTACGTCACGGGCTCGCCGTGGCTTGGGGTGCTGGCGGCCTGCTTCTGCGGCGCGCTGCTGGCCATGCTGCACGGGCTGCTGTGCTCGCTGCCGCGCGTGAGTGACATCGCCACCGGCATCGCCTTGATGCTGCTTGGCGCGGGTTTGGCCTTCTACCTCGGCAAACAGCTCATCCAGCCGCAAGCGCCGCAGATCCCCTCGCTGCCGCTGGGCGCCTGGAGCAGCTCGCCGGCCGTGCAGACGGCGCTCTCCGTCAACGCGCTCTTCCCCATCGGCGTGCTGCTGGCGGGCCTGCTGGCCTGGGGCTTCAAGAACACGCGCTGGGGCCTCGTGGTGCGCATGGCCGGTGACAGCAGCGACGCCGCGCGGGCACTCGGCTACTCGGTCAACGGCGTGCGCATCGCGGCCACGATGGTGGGCGGCGCCATCGCGGGCTTTGGTGGCGCCTCGCTGTCGCTTTACTACCCGGGCAGCTGGAACGAAGGCCTCTCCAGCGGCCAGGGCCTGATTGCCGTGGCGCTTGTGATCTTTGCGCGCTGGCACCCCTGGCGTTGCCTGGGCGCGGCGCTGCTCTTCGGCGGCGCGGGTGCCATCGGGCCGGCGCTGCAGAGCGTGGGCGTGAGCGGCGGCTACTACCTCTTCAACGCCATGCCCTATGTGCTGACGCTGATCATCCTTGTGGCCACCTGCTCGACGAGCCAGTCGCTCAAGGGCGCGCCGATGGAACTCGGAGTGTCCCGATGAGCGGACTCGGTGGCCTGAACAAGTCGCCGAACGGCGTCGTCATCGGCCTCGCGCAGCTGCAGCTGCCGGTGGTGGAGACGCCCGCCCAGCTCAAGGCCCAGGCCGAGCGCATCTGCTGGATGGTGGGCAAGGCGCGGCGCAACCTCGGGACCATGGACCTCGTCGTCTTCCCCGAGTACGCGCTGCACGGCCTCTCCATGAGCACGGCGCCCGAGCTGATGGTCAGCCTCGACGGGCCCGAGGTTGCGTCCTTCAAGGCCGCGTGCATCGAACACCACATCTGGGGTTGCTTCTCCATCATGGAGGCCAACCCCGGCGGCAACCCCTACAACACCGGCCTCATCATTGATGACCAGGGCCAGATCCAGCTCTACTACCGCAAGCTGCACCCCTGGGTGCCGGTCGAGGCCTGGGAGCCGGGCAATATGGGCATCCCCGTCTGCACGGGCCCCAATGGCAGCAAGATCGCGCTGATCATCTGCCACGACGGCATGTTCCCCGAGATGGCGCGCGAGGCCGCCTACAAGGGCGCCGAGATCATCCTGCGCACCGCCGGCTACACGGCGCCCATCCGGCATGCCTGGAAGATCACCAACCAGGCCAACGCCTTCCAGAGCTTGGCGTACACCGCCAGTGTCTGCCTGTGCGGATCGGACGGCAGCTTCGACAGCATGGGCGAAGGCATGTTCTGCAACTTCGACGGCACCGTCATCACCGAAGGCGGCGGCCGGCCCGACGAGATCATCACCGCCGAGCTGCGGCCTGACCTCGTGCGCGAAGCGCGGGCGCTGTGGGGCGTCGAGAACAACCCCTACCAGCTCTGGCACCGCGGCTACGTGGCCGTGAAGGGCGGCGCCCAGGACTGCCCCTACACCTTCATGCAGGACATGGTGGCCGGCCGCTACCAGCTGCCTTGGGCCGTGCAGGTCACCGACGGCACGCCCTGCGGCTTTGCGCCTCCCGAGCGCAGCTACCGCGGCGCTGAAGTGAACCCCTTCGAGATCCAGAAAGCCTAGCCGCGCCATGCCCACGCTTGCCTCCGTCCCCTACGCCTGGCCCTTCGACGGCCACTTCACGCCGGCCAACACCGCCCTCGTGATCATCGACATGCAGACCGACTTCTGCGGCGTCGGCGGCTATGTGGACAAGATGGGCTACGACCTCTCGCTGACCCGCGCGCCGATTGAGCCGCTCAAGGTGCTGCTCGCCGCCGCGCGCCGCGTTGGCATGCACGTCATCCACACGCGCGAGGGCCACCGGCCCGACCTTGCCGACCTGCCCGCCAACAAGCGCTGGCGCTCGCAGCAGATCGGCGCGGGCATTGGCGACGCCGGCCCCTGCGGCCGCATCCTCGTGCGCGGCGAGCCCGGCTGGGACATCATTCCCGAGCTCTACCCCATCGAGGGCGAGCCCATCATCGACAAGCCCGGCAAGGGCAGCTTCTGCGCGACGGACCTGGAGCTGATCCTGCACACGCGCGGCATCCGCAACCTCATCCTCACCGGCATCACGACGGACGTCTGCGTGCACACCACCATGCGTGAAGCCAATGACCGGGGCTTTGAGTGCGTGATGCTCAGCGACTGCACCGGCGCCACCGACCCCGGCAACCACGCGGCGGCGCTGAAGATGATCCAGATGCAGGGCGGTGTGTTTGGCGCGGTGGCTGATTCAGCGGCCGTACTCGCTTTGCTCAAGGAGTTTTAAGCGATGCATGCGCTCCAACTTGAGACCTACCAGCTCACCAAACGCTTCGGCAGCTTCACCGCCATGGACAGCGTCTCGCTGACCGTGCGACCGGGCACCGTGCATGCGCTGCTGGGCGAGAACGGCGCCGGCAAAAGCACGCTGGTCAAAGCCATCGTCGGCTACCACCGGCCCGATGCCGGCGCGGTGCTGGTGGACGGCCGCGAGTACGACATCAGCTCCCCCGTCGTCGCGCGCGATTTGGGCCTCGGCATGGTCTACCAGCACTTCACCGTCGTGCCCGGCATGAGCGTGGCCGAGAACCTGCTGCTGGCGCGCGGCCACCTGCCCATGGTGGTGGACTGGAAAGCCGCCCGTGCCGAGCTGGAAGCCTTCATGGCCACCACGCCCTTCCAGCTGCCGCTGGATGCACACCCCAGCGACCTCTCGGCCGGCGAGAAGCAAAAGCTCGAAATCCTCAAGCAGCTGTTCTTGAAGCCGCGCCTCTTGATCCTCGACGAGCCGACCTCGGTGCTGACCCCGCAGGAGGCCGACGAGGTGCTGGGCGCGCTGCGTGACCAGGCCCATGCCGGCGCCTGCTCGGTGCTGATGATCACGCACAAGTTCCGCGAGGTGATGGCCTATGCCGACGACGTGAGCGTGCTGCGCAAGGGGGCCCTCGTCGCCACCGGCGCCGTGGCCGACCACACGCCCGAGAGCCTGGCGCACGCGATGGTCGGCGAAGGCCATTCGGCCCCCACCTCCAGCGCCGCTAGTCAGCGCGAGGCCCGCGAGCCCGGCACGGTCAAGCTGGAGATCGAATCGCTCGAGGTGATGGGCGACCGGGGCGAGCCGGCCGTGCGGTCCCTGTCTTTGAGCGTGCGGCGCGGGGAGATCGTCGGCATCGCGGGCGTCAGCGGCAATGGCCAGCGCGAGCTGATGCAGGCCCTGGTGGGCCAGCGCGCACGGCTCGCGGGCCGCGTCAGCGTGGACGGCACGCCCTTCCTCGCCCGCCGGGCCGAGAACCGCGCCCGCAAGGTGCGGAGCCTGCCCGAGGAGCCGCTGGGCAAT
>CALMQC010000472.1 GCA_937871895.1 uncultured Roseateles sp.
TGTCGGGCACCTTGGAGCAGCCCACGCCCTGGTCCACCCAGCGCACCACGTAGCCAAGGATGCCCTGGACGTTGTTGTCCAGCTCCTGCTGGCGTTGCTCGGGCGTCCAGTCGGCGCGCGGGGCGACGGGGATGGTGAGCAGGCGATTCAGAAGCTGGTCCGGCAGGTCGGGCTCAGGCGTGCTGGCCTCCAGCTCGCGCTGCACGGCGGCGACGTTGACCTGGTGGTAGTGCAGCGCGTGCAGCGTGGCAGCGGTGGGGCTGGGGACCCACGCGGTGTTGGCGCCCGCCTTGGGGTGGGCGATCTTTTGCTCCAGCATGGCGGCCATCAGGTCGGGCATGGCCCACATGCCCTTGCCGATCTGGGCGCGGCCGCGCAGTCCGCATGAGAGCCCCGTCAGCACGTTGTTGCGCTCGTAGGCCTGGATCCAGCTTGACGTCTTCATATCGCCCTTGCGCAGCATGGGGCCGGCCCGCATGGCGGTGTGCATC
Source organism: uncultured Roseateles sp. (assembly GCA_937871895.1). GTDB lineage: Bacteria > Pseudomonadota > Gammaproteobacteria > Burkholderiales > Burkholderiaceae_C > Pelomonas. The sequence goes on from CALMQC010000472.1 coordinate 492, forward strand.
TCGTCGCCAGTGCGGTCCAGGAAGCCGGTATTGATGAAGGCGACGCGGCTGCTGGCGGCGGCGATGCAGGCCTTGAGGTTGACGCTGGTGCGGCGCTCCTCGTCCATGATGCCGAGCTTGACCGTGCTGTCCGGCAGGCCGAGCAACTGCTCGACGCGGCTGAAAAGCTCGGCTGCAAACGCCACTTCTGCCGGGCCGTGCATCTTGGGTTTGACGATGTAGATCGAGCCCGTGCGGCTGTTGCGCAGCCCGTTCTGTCCATGCGCCTGCAGGTCGTGCAGGGCAATGGTGGTCGTGATGACGGCGTCCATGATCCCCTCGGGGATCTCGCTGCCGTCGCCGAGCAGGATGGCCGGGTTGGTCATCAGGTGGCCGACATTGCGCAGGAACATCAGCGAGCGGCCGTGCAGCGTGAGCCGGCTGCCGTCGGGCGCGGTGTAGACGCGGTCGGCGTTGAGGGTGCGCGTGAAGCTCTTGCCGCCCTTGCTGACCTCTTCGGTCAGCGTGCCCAGTTGGATGCCGAGCCAGTTGCGATAGGCGTTCAGCTTGTCCTCTGCGTCCACGGCGGCGATGGAATCCTCCAGGTCGAGGATGGTGGAGAGCGCAGCTTCCAGCACCAGGTCGGCCACGCCGGCCGGGTCGCTGGCGCCAATGGCGGTGCTACGGTCGATGCGCAGGTCCAGGTGCAGGCCGTGGTGGACGAAGAGCACGCTGCTGGGGCTGGCGGCAGCGCCCTGGTAGCCGGCGAAGGCGGTCGGGTCGGCCAGGCGTGTGGCCGTGCCGTCCTTGAGCGCGACGACGAGTTGCCCACCCTCGACGCGGTAGCCCACGGCGTCGGCGTGCGTGCCCACGGCCAGCGGCGCGGCCTGGTCCAGCACGCGGCGGGCGTAGGCAATCACCTGGGCGCCGCGCACGGGGTTGTAGGCACCGGCTCGTGTGGCGCCCTCAAGCTCGGGCAGGGCGTCGGTGCCGTAGAGCGCGTCATAGAGCGAGCCCCAGCGCGCATTGGCGGCGTTGAGCGCATAGCGCGCGTTCAGGATGGGCACCACCAGTTGCGGCCCGGCCTGCTGTGCCAGCTCGGCATCCACGTTCGCTGTGGTCGCCTGGACCCGCGCGGGGGGCTCCACGAGGTAGCCGATGCGCGTCAGGAAGGCCTTGTAGGCCGGCATGTCGGCAATCGGCCCCGGGTGGGCCTCGTGCCAGGCATCGATCTCGGCCTGCAGCCGGTCGCGCTCGGCCAGCAGCGCGCGGTTCTTGGGCGCCAGGTCGTGGGCAATGGCGTCAAAGCCGGCCCAGAAGCTGGCCGGGCTGATGCCCGTGCCGGGCAGCACTTCGGTGTCGATGAACTGCGCCAGGGCGGCGTCCACCTGCAGGCGGTGGTGGGTGGTTCGAGCGGACATGGGAGCCTCCAACAAGATGGAGGGACTCTATTGCGCTGTATGAAGGTGATTCATCGCCTGAAACATCAAGGATTCAAACCTTGAATGCACATAATCAGGCCCATGGACCGGCTCAAGCAGATGGAATCCTTCGCCCTGGTGGCGGCCAAGGGCAGCCTCACCGCTGCGGCGCAGGCCGAAGGCGTGGCCGCCGCCGTGATGGGCCGGCGCATCGACGCGCTGGAGTCGCGGCTGGGCGTCAAGCTGCTGGTGCGCACCACGCGGCGCCTGAGCCTCACGCCCGAGGGCACGGCCTTTCTGGAAACCTGCCAGCGCCTGCTGGCCGAGCTGGCCGAGGCCGAGGCGTCGGTCAGCGCCGGTGGCCTGCAGGCGCGCGGGGCCTTGCGCATCACCGCGCCGGCCGGCTTTGGGCGGCGGCATGTGGCGCCGCTGGTGCCGTCCTTTCTGGCTGAGCATGCCGAGCTCAGCCTTTCGCTCAACCTCAGCGACCGGGTGGTGGACATCGTGCAGGAGGGCTTCGACTGCGCGGTGCGCGTGGGCGACCTGCCCGACTCCAGCCTCGTCAGCACCCGGCTGGCCGACAACCGCCGCCTGTGCGTGGCCTCGCCCGCCTACCTGCAGCGGGCCGGCGTGCCCCGCCACCCCAGCGAACTGGCCCGCCACGCCTGCCTGGTGCTCAGCTCCGACGCCAGCCAGACGCGAGGCTGGGCCTTCCGCATCGATGGCGAGCTGACGCATTTGCGTCCCACCGGAAGACTCGACTGCACCGACGGCCAGGTCTTGCACGCCTGGTGCCTGGAGGGCCTCGGGCTGGCCTGGCGCAGTGCCTGGGAGGTCGAGGCCGACCTGTCAGCCGGCCGGCTGCTCAGCGTGCTCGATGACTTCGCCGCGCCGCCCAACGGCATCTACGCCGTCTTCCCGCGCTCACGGCATTTGCCGCTGCGCGTGCGGCTGTGGGTCGAGCACCTGCGCGCGCACTACGCGCGGCCGAGCTACTGGCTCTGAGTTCTTTCGATCACGACGGCGCCGGGCCAGGGCTGGCGCGCAGCGTCGCGGGTTTCGTAGGGGCCGGCGAGCAGCTTGTTCAAGCTGCCATCGCGCACCACCACCAGCAGGCCCTCACGCGCCGGGTCTTGCGCCATCAACTGCCGGCGCAGGGTCTCGGCGCCGTCGGGTTGGCGGAAGGCGCCGAGCTGGGCCCAGAAGCGGCCGGTCAGTGCGGGCGACGGTGCTGTGGTTGGCGCAGGCGCAGGGGCAGGCGCAGGCGCCAAGGGCACAGCCTCGGCCGGCGCGGGCAGTGGCACAGGCCGGGCCTCGATGTCCTGCGTCGTCGTGCGCGGCGGCGCCGCCACGGGGTCGGCTGGCACGTACACCGGCGGCGCATCGGCCGGTGGCTTCACCAGCCCGGCACGGATCTCGGCCTGCGTGATGCGCCGCACCTCCACCGGCCCGGCCGCGCGCAGCAGGTCCAGCTTCAGGGCTGCGGTGTAGCTGAGGTCGATCACGCGGCCGGCCACGAAAGGCCCGCGGTCGTTGATGCGCACGACCACCTCGCGCCCATTGGCCGGGTTGCGCACGCGGGCGTAGCTGGGGATGGGCAGCGTCTTGTGCGCCGCCGTCATCGCGTACATGTTGTAGGCCTCGCCATTGCTCGTCGGCCTGCCGTGGAACTTGCGGCCATACCAGGTGGCAATGCCGCGCTCCACGCCCGGCTCGTCGTCCAGGCGCGGCACGTAGCGGATGCCGTCGATCTCATACGGCTTGTTCGGCCCGCCCACGCGCTGCGGCTCCAGGCGCGGCACCGCGTCGGGCACAGCCAGCAGCTCCCGCACTGGCGGCGGGCTGGCCTCGGGGCCGTCGCGGTCGATGGAGACAGGCGGTGCAGTGCGGACCGGCGTGGACTGGCACCCCGCCAGCCCCAAGGCCGCCAACAGAACGAGCAGCCACGTATGCTTGCCGCTCTTCAGTGCCGCGATGACTCCATCCGCCATGACCACCTACGTTTTCCCTCCAGAGCCGCAGCCGGCGGTGTCGGTGCGTGGCACTGCCGCGCGCTATGCCGTGAACCGCATCTTCTGCGTTGGGCGCAACTATGCCGAACATGCCAAGGAGATGGGCAACGACACGCGCGAGCCGCCGTTCTACTTCAGCAAGCCCGCCGTCGCCCTGACGCCCTCGGGCGCCACCGTGCCCTATGCCTGCGCCACGCAGGACCTGCACCACGAGGTCGAGCTTGTCATCGCCCTCGGGCTGCCGGTGTTCCGCGTCACGCCCGAGGCGGCCCGTGCGGCGATCTGGGGCTATGGCGTGGGCCTGGACATGACCCGCCGTGACCTGCAAGGCCAGGCCAAGAAGATGGGCCGCCCCTGGGACACCGGCAAGGGCTTTGATCACTCAGCCATCCTCGGCGAACTGGTGCGCGTGGCCGACTGCGGCTACCTCACGCGCGGCGCGATCACGCTCGACGTCAATGGCCAGCAGCGTCAGCAGGGCGACCTGGCCGACATGATCTGGAACCCCGCTGAGATCGTCGCCAACCTCTCGCAGCTCTACCACCTCAAGGCCGGCGACCTGATCTACACCGGCACCCCCGCCGGCGTCGGCCCCGTGGTGGCCGGCGACGTGCTGCATGGCCGCGTCGAGGGCGTGGGTGAGGTGATGCTCACTTTGGGACCCGCGGAATGAATGAAGACCTGACCGCCGCCCGCGCCCGCAACATCCGCGACGCACTGGCCGAAGACATCGGCAACGCCGACTGGACGGCCATGCTCGTGCCCGCCGGCCGCCGCGTTCGCGCCCATGTGCAGGTGCGCGAGAGCGCCATCCTGTGTGGCCGCGAGTGGTTTGACGGCGTCTTTGCCGCGCTTGACCCCACCAGCACCATCAACTGGCACTACGCCGAGGGCGCGGCGATGCAGGCCAACACCCGAGTCTGCGACATCGAGGCCGACGGCCGCGCGCTGCTCACCGCCGAGCGCTCGGCGCTCAACTTCCTGCAGCTGCTCTCCAGCACCGCCACGATCACGCGAGCCCACGTCGATGCCATCGAAGGGGCCAGCCCCAACCCGCGTGGCTGCGCTGTGCTGGACACCCGCAAAACCATCCCCGGGCTGCGCCTCGCGCAGAAGTACGCCGTGCGCGTGGGCGGCGGCCAGAACCAGCGCCTCGCGCTCTACGACGGCATCCTGATCAAGGAGAACCACATCGCTGCCTCCGGCGGCGTGACGGCCGCGCTGCAAGCTGCGCAGGCCTTGCACGCGGGCGTGGGCATCCAGATCGAAGTCGAGACCCTGGATCAGCTGCGCGAGGCGCTCGATGCCGGCGCCGAGAGCGTGCTGCTCGACAACTTCACCGAGGCCCGCATGCGCGAGGCCGTTGCGCTCAACGCCGGCCGTGCCCTGCTCGAAGTCTCCGGCGGCGTTGGCATTGACCAGCTCCGCTGGATCGCCGCGACCGGCGTGGACCGCATCTCCATCGGCAAGCTGACCAAGGACGTCAGGGCCGTGGATTTCTCGATGCGGGTGGAGGAGCCGGCCTAGGCTGCCCGCCCGCCTGGTTGCCGATCAGCTCAGCGACGGCGGCGAACTGCAGCGGCAACGAGCGCGCCACCGGCCAGCAGCAGAGCGCCTGTGGCGGGCTCGGGCACGACGCCGGCCGTGAACGAGACGTTGTCGATGCCGACGTTGTAGCCCTCCGGCCCGAAGGAGATCTGGAAGCCGACGCTGGAGGAGCGGTTGATGTCAAAGTGCGTCGGCGCCGAGCCGAGCACGGTGAACACGCCAGTGCTCAGCACTGTCGACATCGTTGCCAGGTCGATCACCGTGACCTGTGAACTACGGCTGGTGTTGGGCCAAGAGCCGAGATCGAAGCCATGCAGCGTCACTGCACCGCTGAGGGTGATCTTCGGGTCGATCCCGCCAAAGGCGACTCGTTCCATCGAGCTGTAGGCATCGGCCCAGAACTGCATGGACTTGCTATCCCCCGTCTCGTACGCATAGCTCACATCGACGCCACCGCCATCGCCGTAGGCCTGATTGATGGCCGTGAAGTTGTTGCAGACCGTGAAGGCGCCGACGCCGCTGGAGGAGGCTGCACACACGTCGCCATCGAAGGTCAGCGTGGTGGCGGCCTGCGCGGTGCCGGCGGTGAACACAAAGGCAGCAAGGGCGATGGCGAGCTTCATGGGCAGACCTTCCAGAAGAGGGCAAGTGGTGCCAGATTCTCAGGAGCCTGCGCAGGCCGAGGCCATCCCGGAATCACGGGGTAGGGTGACCGGCCTGAAGCTGGAGGAGGGGACAGGGCCTGGGTCGGGCCCCGTCTGTCAGTGCCGCCTGATCAGGCGTCAAACCACGGCTCGTCCGGCAAGTCCTCAAACACCCTGCGCAGCCCCTCGCTCCAGCCCTCGCGCAGGCGGTTGAAGTAGGGGTCCTCGCGGCCGATGCGGTGCGGCGGCTGCATCGCCTGCTCGAACTGGTTGGCACGCAGCATCAGGATGTCGATGGGCAGGCCGACCGAGAGGTTGGAGCGGATGGTCGAGTCAAAGCTGACCAGCGTGCACTTGGCCGCCTCGGGCAGCTGCGTGGTGTCGTACTTGATCACGCGGTCGATGATGGGCTTGCCGTACTTGCTCTCGCCGATCTGGAAGTAGGGCGTGTCTTCGGTCGCTTCGATGAAATTGCCCTGCGGGTAGATGTGGAAGAGGCGCGGCCCCTCGCCCTTGATCTGGCCGCCGAGCAGGAAGTTGGCGCCGAAGTCCACGCCCTGGCTCAGGCTGCGGGCATCGGAGTCGCGCGCCACCACTTCCTTGAGCGTGCGGCCCACCAGCACGGCGGCGTCGTAGAGGCTGGGCACGTTCAGCAGGTGTTCGCCCTCGCCCTGCAATCGCTGGCGCAAGAGCGACAGCACCGACTGCGTGGTGGCCAGATTGCCGGCGTTGAGGATCACGATCTCGCGCTGGTGCGGGATCTGGAACTGATGCATCTTGCCGAAGCTGGCAATGTGGTCCACGCCGGCATTGGTGCGGGTGTCGGAGGCGAACAGCAGGCCGGCCTTCAGGCGCATGGCGACGCAATAGGTCATGGGGCTTCTCGGGGGCAAAACGCGTCTGGACCGCGCAGCTTAGCGCCTTCGCGCCCCTCTCCCGCGTGCGTATTGCGCTGTGTCAAGGCCGGGCAAGCTGCACTGCCTAGCATGGGGCAAGAGCTGCCCCACAACGGTGCCCGCCATGCTGACCGCCTACATCACCCACCCCGACTGCCAGCGCCACGACATGGGCCCCGGCCACCCCGAGTGCCCGGAGCGTCTGGCCGCCATTGGCGACCAGCTGCTCGCGCGGGGCTTGCTCGACTACATGCTGCCGGTGGACGCCCCGCTGGCCACGGTGGAGCAACTGGAGCGCGCGCACTCGGCGCTCTATGTGCAGCAGCTCTTGGCGGCAGCGCCGCTTGAGGGCTTTGTGCAGCTTGACCCAGACACCCGCATGAACCCCTTCACCGTGCGTGCTGCCCTGCGCGCTGCCGGAGCGGCTGTGGAGGCGACCGACCTGGTGCTGTCCGGCCAGGCGCCCTCGGCCTTTTGCGCGGTGCGCCCACCGGGCCACCATGCCGAGCGCGACGCGGCCATGGGCTTTTGCTTCTTCAACAACGCGGCCGTGGGCGTGCGCCATGCGCTCGACGTGCATGGCCTCACGCGCGTGGCGCTGATCGACTTCGACGTCCACCACGGCAATGGCAGCGAGGACATCCTCAAGGGCGACGAGCGCGTGCTGATGTGCAGCATCTTCGAGACCGGCCTCTACCCCTTCAACGGCCAGAACGCCCGCAACCTGAGCGACGCGGCCAACATGGTCCACGTGGGCCTGGCTCCGCGCAGCGGCAGCGAGGCCTTTCGCGCCGCGGTGCTGGACCATTGGCTGCCCGCGCTCGACAGCTTCCGCCCGCAGCTGATCTACATCAGCGCCGGCTTTGACGCGCACCGTGAGGACGACATGGGCAACCTCGGCCTTGTGGATGCCGACTACGCCTGGGTCACCCAACGGCTGATGGAAGTCGCCGCGCGTCATGCCCAGGGGCGTATCGTGTCCTGCCTGGAGGGCGGCTACGTGCTCAACCCACTGGCCCGCAGCGTGGCCGCCCATGTGCGTGTGTTGATTGGCGCCGACTGAACGAATCTACCCATGGACGCCCATTTCCTGACTCCCCTCTTCACCCCGAAGTCCATCGTCGTCTTTGCCGGCCCGGCTGATGACGCCGAGCGCCAGACGCCCTATGCCCGCGCGCTGCGCGCCGCCTTGGCTGCCGCGCCCGGTGCGGCCGAACCCGTCTACCTGGACGTGCAGACCACCGGCACCCTGGCCGACCTGGCGCGCGCCCGCGCTGACCTGGCCATCATTGCCCTGCCGCCCGACGAAGTGGCGGCGGCCATGGAGGTGGCGGCGCGCATTGGCTGCCGGGCGGTGCTCATCATCGGCAGCGGGCTGGACGCTGAACGCTGCGCTCAGCTGCAGCGCATTGCGCGGCGCGAGAACGTGCACCTGCTCGGGCCCAACAGCCTCGGCTTCCAGCGCCCCTCGCTCGGCCTCAATGCCAGCGCCGCAGGCCCGCTGCCACTGGAGGGTTCGCTGGCCCTGGTGTCGCAGTCCGGCGCGCTCACCGCCTCGATGCTGGACTGGGCGCGCCACAACCATGTGGGTTTCAGCCAGGTGGTGTCCATCGGCCCGGATGCCGCCGTGGACCTAGCCCAGGTGCTGGACTTCCTCGCCACCGATGCGCGCACCCACGGCATCGTGGTCTACCTCGAAGGCATCGCCAACGCCCGCCGTTTCATGAGCGCGCTGCGCTCGGCCGCGCATGCCAAGCCGGTGGTGGTGCTCAAGGCCGGCCGGCGCAGCGCCGGCAACGAGGCCGCGCTGACGCACTGCCGCGCCATCGTCGGTAGTGACGACGTGTTCGACGCCGCGCTGCGCCGCGCCGGTGCCGTGCGGGTGCGCTCCTTCGTCGAGCTGTTCTCGGCCTCCAAGTGCCTGGCCGCCCGCTACCGCCCGGTGGGCAAGCGGCTCGGCATCGTCACCAATGGCGGCGGGCCCGGCGTGCTGGCGGCCGACTGGGTCAGCGAGATCGGCTTGCAGCTCGGGCGGCTGTCGGCCGAGTCGGTGGCCAGCCTGCGGCCCCTGCTGCCGCCGCGCACCTCGATGAGCGACCTGATCGACCTGTCCTCCGAGGCCGGGCCCGAACACTTCAGCGCGGCGCTGCAGGCCGTGGCGCGTGACCCCGGCATGGACGGCGCGCTGGTGATCTTCTCGCCGCAGCTGGAGAGCGATGCGCTGGAAACGGCGCGCGCCATCGCTGCGCTGCAGCCCGCCTTTGGCAAGCCCCTGCTGGCCTGCTGGATGGGCGATGCCACCGTGGCCGCCGCGCGCCGCTTGCTCAACGACGCCGGCATCCCCAGCTTCCGCACGCCCGAGGCGGCGGTGGGCGCCTTTGGCAACCTGGCCTCGTTCTACGAGAACCAGCAGCTGCTGCAGCAGACGCCGCCGCCGATGTCCGACCTGGCCGTGCCCGACATCGAAGGCGCGCGCCTGCTCATCGAGAGCGTGTTGGCTGAGCGCCGCCGCAGCCTGACCGAGCTGGAGAGCAAGGCCCTGCTGGCGGCCTTCCACATCCCGGTCACCCAGACCATGCTGGCGCGCAACCCCAATGAGGCCATGATGATCGCGACGCAGCTGGGCTTCCCGGTCGCGCTCAAGATCGACTCGCCCGACGTTGTGCACAAGAGCGACGTGCAGGGCGTGGTGCTCAACATCCAAAACGGCGCGTCAGCACGCGACGCCTATGCCGAGATGATCGAGCGCGTGCGCCGTCTGCAGCCCGAGGCGCGCATCAACGGCGTCACCGTGCAGCGCATGGCGCGCAACCGGCGCGGCCGCGAGGTCTATGTGGGCATGGTCACCGACCCGGCCTTCGGCCCCGTCATCGTCTTCGGCGCCGGCGGCACCATGATCGAACTGATCGCCGACCGCTCGATGGAGCTGCCGCCGCTCAATCAGTTCCTGGCGCGCCGCTTGATCGACCGTGCTCGCATCGCCGACTCCTTGGCCGAGCTGCCCGGCATGCCCGCTGCCAAGCTCGACGCGCTGGAGCGCGTGCTGCTGCGCGTCAGCGAGATGGTGTGCGAGTTCCCGCAGCTGCGTGAGATGGACATCAACCCGCTGATCGTCGATGAAGACGGCGCCGTGGCGGTGGACGCCCGCGTGGTGCTGCACCCCATTGGCCAGGCCGCGCGCAGCGGCGACTACGGCCACCTGGCCATCCTGCCCTACCCGGCACGCTTCGAGCAGGTCTGGCCGCTCAAGGGTGGCGGCGAGGTCAGCGTGCGCCCCGTGCGCCCCGACGACGCCGAGGGCCTGCAGGACCTGGTGCGGGGCCTCAAGCCCGAGAGTCGCTACTTCCGCTTCGTGAGCAGCATGACCGAGCTGCCGCCTGCGCTGCTCTCGCGCCTCACGCTCATCGACTACGACCGCGAGATGGCCCTCGTCGCGCTCTACCGCGAGCGCGTGGCCGGCCCCGACGGCGAGATGGTGGACGCCGAGCGCATCGTCGGTGTCTCGCGCTGCATCACCAATCCCGACCAGACCAGCTGTGAGTTCAGCCTGCTGGTGGCCGACGACTTTGCCGGGCGCGGCCTGGGCTCGCGCCTGATGGAAGCCATCATGGACGCCGCCCGCGAAATGGGCCTCAGCGAGATCGATGGCCTGGTGCTGACCAACAACGCCGACATGCTCAAGCTGATGCGTGCACTGGGCTTCAGCATCAAACCCTTCGCCGAAGACCCGGACTTCCGCCTCGTGTCGCGCCGGCTGCAGGGCTGAGAGGCTGAGAGTCAGCGGTCCTGCGCGCGCAGTGCCGCGCGTTCCTCGCGCGGCATGAGGTGAGGCTGGACACGCGTCTGGCCTTGGGCGTCGAAGAAGGGATTGCCCGGCGTCAGGGCGCGCAGGCGGTCCAGCAGCGAGCGCCCAACCACCTTGAGCGTGGGCAGCAGGGCCCGGCTTGCCAGCGCCGGCACGGGGCCGGTGGCGCTCTTGGCAAAGGCTTGCCAGCGCGGCAGGCCGACGCGCGCGTCAAGCGCCGCGTCGTCCAGCGCCACGGCCAGACGGCTCAGGCCCACAAAGCGCGGCCCGTTGGCAGCCGGTGTGTTGCCCAGCGGCGTGCGGCAGTGCTTGCAGTGCCAGCGGTAGAGGCCCTTGGGGCTGAGCTGCAGGCAAGCCAATGCGTCTTGCCCCTGGCTGAGCTGCACCTCGGCTTGCGTGGTGGCGATGATGTCCACCCCACCGGCGGCATCCAAGCCGCGCGACGGGTCCAACCAGCGCTGCGCGGTGCGGCAGTCGCGGCAGTAGCACATCACCCGCGCGGTGCGGGCGGTGTCGGGCACGGTGCCTTGGATGGCACCGCAGCGGCAGCTCAGGGGCAGGCTCATGGGCGTTGCAGTCTTTCCGTCAGCAGGGCAAAGAATCCGGCGTCATCCACCTCGCGCAGCACCAGCGCATTGGTGGGGAGCCCACTCACCTGCCACCAGTCCACCACGCTCATGCCGCGCGTCAGCGGGCTCTGCACCTCGATGCGGACATTGCAGTCGCGGCCCTTGAAGAGCTCGGGGCGCAGCAGCCAGGCGATGACGCAGGGGTCGTGCAGCGGCGCGCCGTCGCTGCCGTACTTGGCGATGTCAAAGCGCTCGTAAAAGTCCATCCACGCGGCCACCGTCGTGCCCACGCGGCTGCCCAATGCGCGGAGGGCCTCGACGCGCGCGCGCGTCGTCAGCACCCGGTGCGTCACGTCCAGCGGGGCCATGACGATAGGCACGCCACTTGAGAAGACCTCGTGCGCGGCCTGCGGGTCCACATAGAAGTTGAACTCGGCCGCCGGGGTGATGTTGCCGCCCTCGAAGAAGCCGCCGCCCATCAGCACGATGCGCTGGATGCGCGCGGCGATGTCAGGCGCACGGCGCAGCGCGAGGGCGATGTTGGTCAGCGGCCCCAGCGGGCAGAGCGTGATGCTGCCGGGCGCGTGCTCACGCAGGGTCTGCACGATGAAGTCGGCCGCATGGCGCGGGTCGAGCGGCAGGCTGGGCTCGGGCAGCTCGATGCCGTCAAGCCCTGTCTTGCCGTGCACGTGCTCGGCGGTGACCAGGGGCACGTCCAGTGGGGCGGCTGCGCCAGCACAGACGGGCACGTCGCGCCGGCCCGCCAGCTCCAGCACGGTGCGGGCGTTGCGCGTGGTCAGCGGCAGCGGCACATTGCCGGCCACGGTGGTGACGCCCAGCAGCGCCAGCTCGGGGCTGGCGGCGGCCAGCAGCAGGGCGATGGCGTCGTCTTGACCCGGGTCGGTGTCGATGATGATCTTGTTCGTCATTCGGCCGCCGTGCCTTCCAGCGTGACGTCTTGCTCGATCGCCCCGAAGATCGAGTGCCCGGCTTCGTCCTTGACCTCGAAGCGCACCGCATCACCGGCGGCCACGGCGGGCACCAGCACGGCGGTGGTCGCGCCCACCAAGCTGCCGGCGCGCAGCGCACGCGGGTGGGCCAGGTCGGACAGCAGGCGGCCAAAGTCGGCGCCGGGCTCGGGCTTGTCGGTGCCACCTTCGCGGCGGCCGTTGTGCATGGCCAGCACGGGCAGCATGACCCGGCCGTTCTGCCACGCCGCGCCCAGCTCGTCAGGGCTCACGGCCACTGGGGCAAAGGCGGCGTGGGTGGGCGACTCGGCGGCCAGCAGCAGCAGGCGGATGGCGTCACGGGCGCTCAGTGCATCAATGCCGCGCGCCACATCGCCGTGCAGCACCGCATAGCGGGCGGCGCAGGGCACCGGGTCGGCCAGCAGGCGCACCGGGGTGTGTGGCCCGAGCAGCGCGTCGCTCGCGCGGCGGCCGCCGTCTTCGGGCACCGTCCATCCAAAGGCACGCGGCAGCGGGGCCATGCACTGCGCGGGGTTGAACGCGAAGGCATGCCGGCAGCGCCCGTGGTTGAGGGAGATCGACAGCTCTTCCAGCTGCGGGGCCATGAAGGCCCAGTCATCCAGCACCTGCTGCAGCCTGGTGGCGATGCCATTGGCAAAGTGGGCCTGGC
>CALMQC010000473.1 GCA_937871895.1 uncultured Roseateles sp.
AGCGTGAACGCGAGAGGGCCAATCGGATACAGGCCATCAAGAGCGCACGCGCGTTTTGGAACAACGCACGACCTTTGAACCGGCCGCACCCGTACATCGAACGCAAGGGTCTGACGCCGCAAGGTTGCGCCGGGCTGAGACAGCACGACGGACTGCTTGTGATCCCGGTCATGTGGCGTGGTCGGCTGATGAGCGTGCAGACCGTCACCGCCGATGGCGTCAAGCGGTTTTGGCCTGGTGCCCCGGTTAAATCAGGTTGCGTAGTGCTGGAGCGTGATCGCGCATCGGTGACGGTGCTGGTCGAAGGTCTGGCTACAGGCCTTGCGGTGTTTCAGGCGCTGCGCATGGCCCGGGTAGTGGTTGCCTTCGATGCTGGGAACCTGCTTCATGTTGTGCAGGAAGTGAAGCCGAGTGGAAGCGTAGTCATTGCGGCCGACAACGATTGGCAGACGGAGGCCAAGCGTGGGTTCAACCCAGGCCGCGAGAAGGCAGCCAACGCCGCCGAGATGATTGGGTGTGGCGTGGCGTGGCCCGAAGGCATAGAAGGGACTGACTGGGCCGACTACATCAAGGAGTACGGACCCAGCTCTGGCAAGCGCATCGAGCGGTTGATTCTTGCGGGGGCCCGTTATGTGGCTGCACCAACGTAGCCCGATCTCGATGCCCACGATGGACGCCAAGCAGGCACCGGCATCGTGGACACGACACCTCTACCGGGGGCAAGACGCGGAAGCAGAGGGAATGGGTGGCGAAGGTAGCGCCCTAGCGTCGAAAGGCTGCCGGGTCAGCGTGGCTCCGGGGGGCAGGCTGTGAAGGACCAAGCAGGCATGGCTGGGTCCGTCCACCAGGGGGCAGAGACAAACGGAACAGAGATTGAGAGAGAGGTATTCATGGAAGACACGGGGTTGATCGAGGCCGCATCGGGTCAGTGCCGCACCATGGCTGACGGCACGCTGCGCATCTGGTTTGACGTGGAACCACGTCATGCGGCGGACGCCTTCAAGCTGTTCAGTGCGCCAGGAACGCCCGCAGTGCTGGCGAGACTGAAGGCGCCGGAATCAACCCCGGCGCCAGCGCCGAACAATCCAGCACGCGAACGAATGGGGCCGCTGTGCGAACTGTCTGTGAAGCTGTGCGAGACGCCAAGTTTTCAAGATTGGGCATCGCATCAGAACCAATTTGGAGGCGGCCGTGGCATGCACAAAAACATGCGCGATGAGGCCAAGGCGGTGATCCTGGCTGCCTGTGGAGTTGAGTCTCGCAAGTATCTGGACTCAAACGACCGTGCGCGTGAATGCTTTCATGACCGTGTGCGCCGGCCCTACATGCGCTGGCTGGCCGATCAAGGAGTAATTGCGTGATGGCTGCAGGCGACCGCTGGGCAATGCCTGGAGGCCACCAGGCTATCGAGATGCCAGGAAGCACGAGCGACGTGCTGATGCTGGCCGTGATCGTCCCTGGCTGGCCGTGGCCAAGGCCACCTGTTGAGGTGGCCCGCACGCTGTGCGAGGCAATGCCAAGCCGTTACTTGCATGGCGCCATTCCAAAGGCCACGGCATGACACCAGCAGCCATTGAACTGAAGAAGGCCAGCGCCAAAGCTCGAAACAGCGCGCTTGAGGAAACCATGGCGTTGCAGATCCGTGCGGCAGGTCTTCCGCAGCCAGTGCGCGAGCACAGTCCGATTGCCGGTCGGCGCTGGCGCGTTGACTTCGCATGGGTTGACCAGTTGGTGGCCCTTGAGGTTGAAGGCGGCATCTACACCCAAGGCCGCCACAACAGGCCGCAGGGATTCAACGACGACGCCGAGAAGTACAACGTGTTGGCACTGGCTGGCTGGGTCGTTCTGCGAGTGACTACAGACCACATCAAGAGCGGACAGGCTCTGCAGTGGGTGCAAGAGGCTGTGCGATGAGCCGCCGCCGCGTCATTGGAGACAACACGCCAGCGGTGTACTGCGAAGGCAAGCGGTGTATCAGCAACTTCAAGCTGGCAGAGAAGGTGGCCCGGCGCAGCGATGACATGAAGGGCGACCGCCGAAGACCGTACCGCTGCCGAGCGTGCGGAAAGTGGCACCTTGGAAGCAGCTTCGCGCGCCGACCCGAGCGCAAGCGTTTGAACGGGAGCAAGTACAAGTGAAGCGCAGCGCCCCGATGAAGCGCAGCGGCTTCAAGCGCAAGGCCATCGAGCCAAAGGCATGCAAGACCTATGAGGTCTACACGCCAAGGCCGCGAGCTGTGGCAGTAGCTGTGCACGACGGCAAGGCCAGGATGGCAGTTCCCATCCCTAAGCAGCAACCAATCCAGCATGAAGAGTACATGGCCGCCGTTAGGACGCTGCCGTGCTATCGCTGCGGGATCGTCGGCTTCACGCAGTTCTGCCATGCCGACGAAGGCAAAGGCGCTGCGCTAAAGACCGACTGCCGCCGAGGCTGGCCGGGCTGCGGGCCGCGCCCGGTCGGCGACCGGATGGTCCCCGGATGCCACTACGAGGTC
>CALMQC010000474.1 GCA_937871895.1 uncultured Roseateles sp.
TGAAGACTTCAAAGATGCGCTCCCGAAAGCCTGGCTCGACGCCGGGCCCGCGGTCGCGCACGGCCAGCAGCGCGTCGGGGCCGGCGCGGTGCACCAGCAGCTCCACGGGTGCGTCGGCGGCGCTGTACTTGAGGGCGTTGTCCACCAGGTTGTCGAGCAGTTGGGAGACGAGCAAAGCATCGCACCAGAGCAGCTGCAGGCCGGGCTCGACATGCGCGTGCACGCGGGCACCTTCAGACCGGCGACGGACGCGGCGCAGGGCGGTGCCGACGATCTCCTCGGCCGACTCCCAGTCGCAGCGCAGTTGCATGCCGGGTGCGCCCAGACGCGCGAGCTGCAGGGTGTTGTCCGTCAGACGGGCGAGGCGCGAGACCTCTTCGACGATGCCCTGGGCCAGTTGCTGGCGCTGGGCCAGGTTGAGCTTGTCGGCCTGGCTTTCCAGTGAGGTCGCGGCGCCCATGATGGTGGCCAGTGGCGTGCGGTAGTCATGCGAGATGGCAGCGAGCAGCGCGTTGTTGAGCGCCTGGGCCTGCGCTCGCTCGCGGGTGTCGCGGTCGCGTTCACGCTCCAGCCGGCGCTCCACGGCAAAGCCGCACTGGCCGCACAAGGCCTCGGCGTGCGAGAGCATCCAGGGCGGCAGGCGGCGGCCGCCTTCGGCCATCAGCACCGCCACGCCGAGCACCAGGTCGCGGCCTTGCAGCGGCAGGTAGAGGTGGGGCTGAGCTTCCTCGCGGCCGGTGCCGGGTCCCAGGGAGCGGGCACCGTCCAGGCAGTAGCGGATGCCGGCCCGCTGCTCGGGGCTGAGCGGCCCGATCTCGTTCAGCTCAGGCACCGCGTCCGGGTCGGTGGGCAGCGCACGTCGCAGCGCCAGGCTGACGCTGCAGCCGGTGAACTCCTGCAGCCGCCGTTGCAGCGCCTCGGCCTGCGCCGCCGGCGAGGGCGCGTCGCGCAGTTGCTCGCCAAACTTGCGCAGGCTGCGCTCGCGCTCCGCGCGGCGATGCGCGGCCTGCGCCCGCTTCATGGACCAGAGCGTTTGGCCCACCAGCAGGGCGGCGCCGGCGGGCAGCAGCCAGTTCATGCGCGGGGCATCCTTACTTGGGCAGTTGCATCAACGCCGTGGTGCTGCTGCCGAGCTGGGTGGTGGGC
>CALMQC010000475.1 GCA_937871895.1 uncultured Roseateles sp.
AGTTGGCGGAGTTCCTGCACGCCATGCTGGATGGCCGGGTGCGGGTCAAGGACGGCAAAGCGCTGATCGATGCGCCGGAGGGCGATGAGCCTATCGTCAACAACCGCATGCGCCGCGAGATCGACGCGGCGCTGGCGGGGCTGGACTTGGTGTCGCCTGACCGCGCGGTGCGGGCCAAGGCGCTGGCGACACTGCGCGACGAGGCCGACGCCTCGCGCCTGCCGATGTTTGAAAAGGCCTTGGCGGCCGAGACCGATGCTGGCTTGAAGGCGCAACTGACCGACCTCGTCGCGGGCGCCTTGCTCACGAGCGACGACGCGGCCAAGCGCAAGCATGCGGCCGAACAACTGACTGGCAGTGCCGACCCCGCCAAGCGTGCGCTGCTGCTGGAGCGCCTCGCGAGCGAGCCCGATGCCGGTGCCAAGCGAGCGATGGAGAAGGCGGTCGATGCCATCCAGTCGCGTCTGGCTTGGGGTGACCGGGCCCAGTTGCTGTTCTCGGGCATCAGCCTCGGGTCCATCCTGCTGCTGGTGGCGCTGGGGCTGGCCATCACTTACGGGCTGATGGGCGTGATCAACATGGCCCACGGCGAGCTGCTGATGGTGGGCGCGTATGCCACCTGGGCGGTGCAGCAGGCCTTCCGCTCGCTGGCGCCGGGGGCCTTTGACTACTACCTGGTTGTTGCCATTCCGGTGAGCTTCCTCGTCGCAGCTGCGGTGGGCGCGGCGATGGAGCGCAGCGTGATCCGCTGGCTCTATGGCCGCCCGCTCGAAACCTTGTTGGCCACCTGGGGCATCTCACTGATCCTGATGCAAACGGTGCGCAGCCTCTTTGGCGCGCAGAACGTGGCGGTGGAGAACCCGGCTTGGCTGTCTGGTGGCTGGGCACTGCTGCCGAATCTGACGCTGCCCTACAACCGCATCGCCATCCTCGGCTTCGCGGCCCTGGTGTTGATCGCGATGGCGCTGCTGCTGTCCAAGACCCGCCTCGGCCTGATGGTGCGCGGCGTGACGCAGAACCGCCGCATGGCGTCCTGCGTGGGCGTCAACACGGCGCGCGTCGACACCCTGGCCTTCGCGCTGGGCTCCGGCATTGCCGGCCTGGCTGGTTGCGCGCTGAGCCAGATCGGCAACGTCGGCCCTGACCTCGGCCAGAGCTACATCGTCGATGCCTTCATGGTCGTCGTGCTGGGCGGTGTGGGCCAACTGGCCGGCACGGTCTACGCGGGCCTGGGCCTCGGCGTGCTGTCCAAGCTGCTGGAGGGTTGGCAGGGCGCGGTGCTCGCCAAGATTGCTTTGCTGCTGCTGCTGGTCCTCGTGATCCAAAAGAAACCACAAGGCCTCTTCGCGCTCAAGGGGAGGTCGGTCGAATGAAACGCATCCTCTTGATTGCTGCGGCCCTGCTCGTCCTGCTGCTGCCGACGCTGCACCTGATCTTCCCCGCAGGCTCGGCCCTGCACCTCAGCGAGTTCTACGTGAGCCTGCTGGGCAAGTTCTTGTGCTTTGCCATCTGCGCGCTGGCGCTGGACCTGATCTGGGGCTTCGGCGGCATCCTGTCGCTCGGTCACGGGCTGTTCTTCGCGCTGGGCGGCTACGGCATGGGCATGTACCTGATGCGCCAGATCGGGCGCGACGGTCAGTACCAGTCCGACCTGCCGGACTTCATGGTCTTCCTGAACTGGAAGGCGCTGCCCTGGCACTGGGCGCTGTCCGACTCGCTCGTGGCGCAGATCCTGATCGCGCTGGCCGTGCCGGGGCTGATCGCAGCGGTG
>CALMQC010000476.1 GCA_937871895.1 uncultured Roseateles sp.
CGATGCGTTCGAGCGATGAGTCCACATAGCGCACGGTGCCGCCGGGCGCGCCTTCTTCGCCCATCACATGCCAGGGCTCCAGCGCACCGCGCACGCTGACGTGCACGCCGCGCGCTGCAAACTCGCCGAGCTTGGGGAAGCGGAACTCGAAGTGCGGCGCAAACCAGCTGGGGTCGAGCGCGTAGCCGGCGAGCTGCATGTCTTCCAGCACGTCAGCAAAGTCTTGCTGGATGAAGTGCGGCAGCAGGTAGCGGTCGTGCAGCTCGGTGCCCCAGCGCACGAGTTTGGTCTTGTAGGGCTTGGTCCAGAAGCGGGCGACGAGGGCGCGCATCAAGAGCTGCTGGACGATGCTCATGCGCGCATGCGGCGGCATCTCAAACGCGCGCAGCTCCAAGAGGCCCAGGCGGCCAGTGGAGGTGTCGGGCGAGTAGAGCTTGTCGATGCAGAACTCGCTGCGGTGGGTGTTGCCGGTGACGTCGATCAGCACATTGCGCAGCGTGCGGTCCACCAGCCACGGGGGCATGGCCTTGCCATAGCGTTCAGTGGCGGCATGGATCTCTGCGAGGGCAATCTCCAGTTCGCGCAACTGGTCGTTGCGCGCTTCGTCCACGCGCGGCGCCTGGCTCGTCGGGCCGATGAAGAGGCCGCTGAAGAGATAGCTGAGGCTGGGGTGGTTGTGCCAGTAGGCCAGCAGCGAGGCGAGCAAGTCTGGCCGGCGCAGGAAGGGCGAGTCGGCCGGCGTGGCGCCGCCGAGCACGAAGTGGTTGCCGCCGCCGGTGCCGCTGTGGCGACCGTCGATCATGAACTTCTCGGTCGAGAGGCGGGAGAGCCGCGCGGCTTCGTACAGGAACTCGGTGTGCTGGACCAGCTCGCCCCAGGAGTGGGCCGGGTGGATGTTGACCTCGATGACGCCGGGGTCGGGCGTGACGGCCAGGTGCTTGAGCCGGGCATCGCGCGGCGGGCCATAGCCTTCGAGCACGATCTTGAAGCCGGTGTCCTCGCAGCTCAGCTCGATGGCTTCGAGCAGCTCCAGGTAGTGCTCGAGGTTGGCCAGCGGCGGCATGAAGACGTAGAGCACGCCGCTCGCCTTGCCCTGCGCCTCGGCCTTGGGGCCGTTGGCACGGCGGGGGTCGCGGGCCTCGACGCACAGGGCCGTGCGGGTGACGCTGGCGTCGCTGACGAAGCGCTGCGGGTAGGGGTGGGCCTGGTGTTGCAGCTGTTGGCCCTCGGGCGCGCCCGTCACGCCGCTCGCGCCCGAGCTGCGCGCGGAGCGGGTCAGCTTGGCCTGGGTGCGCGCGTCGCCGGCCACGTTGAGCGCACCACCGGCTGCACGCGGCAGGTAGCTGGCGGCCAGCGGCGGGCGCTCGGCAAAGGGGTCGCGCTCGTGCAGGTAGGGGTAGTCGCCCTTGGTGACCCAGGGCAGGGAGTCGAGCGGCAGGCGGTAGCCCATGGGCGAGTCGCCGGGGATCAGGTAGAGCCGCTCGTCGCGCACGAACCAGGGGCCGGTCTTCCAGTTGGGGCCACCGAGGCGGGTGTCGCCGCGTTCCAAAGGCAGCACATAACCGACGACGCTGTCCAGCCCTTGCTGGAACACGCGGCGCAGGCGCACGCGCTCCAGCTCGTCGTCGAGCTTGCTGTCGAAGGGGTCGACGTTGACGGGCAGGCGGCGCTCGCGCCACAGGTAGTACCAGGTGTCTTCGTAGCCGGGCTCGACGTGCTCGTCGGAGAGTCCGAGGTTGCGCGTCAGCGCCTGCATGAAGAGCTGGGCGTGCTCGCTGGTGTAGTGGTGGCCTTCTCGTTCGTCGGCAAACCAGTCGGGGTTGCGCCAGCAGGTCTGGCCGTCGCCGCGCCAGTAGATGGACAACGCCCAGCGCGGCAGTTGCTCGCCGGGGTACCACTTGCCCTGCCCAAAGTGCAGGAAGCCGCCGCGGCCGTACTCGTCGCGCAGCTTGTGAACCAGGTGCTGGGCATAGAGGCGCTTGGTGGGGCCGAGGGCGTCGGTGTTCCACTCGGCGCCGTCGCGGTCGTCGATGGAGACGAAGGTGGGCTCGCCGCCCATGGTCAGGCGCACGTCGCCGGCTTGCAGCTCGGCATCGACCTGCTCACCGAGTTGCAGCACCTGCTGCCACTGGGACTCGCTGTAAGGCTTGGTGACGCGCGGGGCCTCCCAGACGCGGGTGACCACCATCTCGTGACCGAACTCCACCTCGCACTCGTCCACCGCGCCGCTGATGGGCGCGGCGCTGCTGGGCTGCGGCGTGCAGGCCAGCGGCAAATGGCCTTCGCCGGCAAAGAGGCCGGAGGTGGGGTCGAGCCCGATCCAGCCGGCGCCGGGCAGGAAGACCTCGCACCAGGCGTGCAGGTCGGTGAAGTCGACCTCGGTGCCGCTCGGGCCATCGAGGGCCTTTTGGTCGGGCGTGAGCTGGATCAGATAGCCCGAGGCAAAGCGCGCCGCGAGGCCCAGGTGGCGCAGCACCTGCACCATCAGCCAGGCGCTGTCGCGGCAGGAGCCCGAGGCCTTTTGCAGGGTCTCTTCGGGCGTCTGCACGCCGGGCTCCATGCGGATCAGGTACTCAACCCGCTGGTGCAGCTTCATGTTCAGGTCGACCAGGAAGTCGACGGTGCCGCGCTCCTTGCGGTCGATGCTGGCCAGCAGCTCCTTGAGCAAGGGCGTCAGCGGCTCCTGCTGCAAGTAGGGCGCGAGCTCGACGAGCACGTCGGGCTCGTAGCTGAACGGAAAGTGCTGGGCGCTGGGCTCCAGGAAGAAGTCGAAGGGGTTGTAGACCGACATCTCGGCCACCAGGTCCACCGTGACAGTGAACTCGTTCGTCTTCTCGGGGAAGACAAAGCGGGCGAGGTGGTTGGAGAAGGGGTCTTGCTGCCAGTTGATGAAGTGCTTGCCGGGGTCCACGCGCAGCGAGTAGGCCAGCACGGGCGTGCGGCAGTGCGGAGCGGGGCGCAGGCGGATGACCTGCGGGCCGAGGGACACCGGCCGGTCGTAGCGGTAACGGGTGACGTGCTTGAGGGCAACGTGGATGGACATTTTGGGTTCCAGACTTCAGCAAGGCTGAGGAACACAGCCACAGAGACACAGAGACACAGAGAAGAATTGCAGGAGTTCTCTGTGGGCTGTTTCTCTGTGTCTCTGTGCCTCTGTGGTCGAATTTCTTGGGGCGTCCTCAAACCAGGAAGTCGCGACTGATGCCTTGGCCGAGGCCGCCGACTTTCATCAAGAAGTCCTCCAGGAAGGGGTGCAGGCCGGTTTCCAGGATCTCGTCGATGCGGCCGAAGGCGAGCGAGGCTTCGAGGCGGCCGGCCTGGCGCAGGGTCTCGGCCGACTGGGCATTGGCCACGCGCTTGAGGTTGGCCACCATTCTGGTGATGCAGTGTGACAAGGAGCGGGGCATGTCCGGCCGCAGGATCAAGAGCTCGGCCACCTTCTCGGGCTGGATGACGTTGCTGTAGACCTTGCGATAGATCTCGAAGCCCGAGACCGAGCGCAGCACGGCCGACCAGTAGTAGAAGTCGCGCGCTGAGTCGGTCTCGCTGGTGGCCTGGCTGCCGGGGTCGCGGTGGAACTTGACGTCGAGCAGGCGCGCCGTGTTGTCAGCCCGCTCCAGGAAGGAGCCGATGCGGATGAAGTGAAAGGCTTCGTCCTGCAGCATGGTGCCCACCGTCACGCCGCGCGAGAGATGGCTGCGGTACTTGACCCACTCGAACAGCGTGCCGGGGTCGCGCTGCCAGTCGCCCTTGAGCAGCTTGCGGAACTCCAGCCAGGTCTGGTTCATGGTCTCCCAGACTTCGGTCGTCAGCGCCCCGCGCACCGCACGCGCGTTCTCACGCGCGGCACGCAGGCAGCAGAAGATGGACGAGAGGTTGTTCTCGTCGGCCACCATGAACTGCATGACGCTGCGGCTGTCGGCCTTGTCGTAGCCCTTGGCGTAGAGCGCGTCCAGCTCGGAGATGGAGAGCTGGCTGCGCCAGGTCTGCGCGGCTTCGTCCTGGGACTGGGGTTGCAGGGAGGTCTGGTACGCGATGTCCAGCATGCGGGCGGTGTTTTCGGCCCGTTCGATGTATCGGCTGAGCCAAAACAGGTGGTCGGCAGTTCTTGAAAGCATTCTTTGCGTCCCCTCGTCAGTCTTCGAGCACCCAGGTGTCCTTGGTGCCGCCGCCCTGGCTGCTGTTGACCACCAGCGAGCCTTCCTTCAGCGCCACGCGTGTGAGCCCACCCGGCACCATGCGCACGCTCTTGCCCGAGAGCACGAAGGGCCGCAGGTCGATGTGGCGCGGGGCGATGCCCTTCTCCACATAGGTCGGGCAGGTGGACAGCGACAGCGTGGGCTGGGCGATGTAGTTGCGCGGGTTGGCGATGAGCTGGGCGCGGAAG
>CALMQC010000477.1 GCA_937871895.1 uncultured Roseateles sp.
ATGAAGTCGAGGCTGAAGGCGGTGGCGTGGTCGTTGTAGACCATGAAGACCACGTCAGGCTTGTTCTCGCGCAGCCACTGGCGGGAGGCCTCGTAGCCGGCAAAGACGGGCTGCCAGTAGGGCTCCTGGGTCTTGCCCAGATCCAGCGCCACACCCATGGCGGGCACGTGGGAGGTGTAAACCGATGCGGTGATGCGGGCCATGGTCAGTCCTTCTTCTTGGGTTGGGCGTCGCCGTTCTCACCGAGGTAGCGGTTGCCCTCGGGCGAGCGACCACCGGCGACCATCATGGCGCGGTACTGTTCTTCGGTCAGGCCGGTCATGCTGCCGGCCATCTGCTGGAAGCTCTTGCCGTCGGTCGAGCCGATCTTGGCGAGGAAGTAGATGTTGCCGCCGAGGCGCATGCACTCGTTGAGGTCGCGCGCCAGCACGGCTTGCTTTTGCGCTTCGGTCATCGCCCACTCGTCGAGGTAGGCGCGCTCATCGGCCTTGAAGCGCGTGCGGTTCTCGGCCTTCATCAGCGACATGCAGAACTGGTTGAGCCAGTAGCCTTTGCGCGACTGGTCGGCGTCAAAGATGATGGTGCCGGGGATGTCGAGATAGGGTTTGTGAAGAGCCATCTTCAGCCTCCGATGAGCCGCCTCAAGGAGGCTGAAACCCCCTTGGGGGGCAGTGAACGAATGTGAGCGTGGGGGCTCATGCAACCTCCTCTGGCCAGTAAAGGCGCATGGGGTTGGCGACGAGCAATTTGCGCTGCAGCTCGGGGCTAGGCGCAATGTGCGGGATGAAGTCAACGAGCAAGCCGTCGTCGGGCATGTGGTCCTTGAGGTTGGGGTGGGGCCAGTCGGTGCCCCAGAGCACGCGGTCGGGGAAGCGCTCGACGACAGTGCGGGCAAAGGGCACCACGTCTCGGTAGGCCGCCTGCTCGCCGTTCAAGGCGCGCGGGCCGCTGACAGACAGCCGCTCCGGGCAGCTGACCTTGCTCCACACGTTCTCGTGCTCGGCCATGAAGCGCAGGAAGAGGCTGAACTCGGGGCCATCGACCGGCTGCGTCACATTGGGCCGGCCCATGTGATCGACGACCACCGTGGTGGGCAGGGCGGTGAAGAAGTCCCACAGCTCGGGCAGGTCCACAGCCTCGAAGTAGATGACCACGTGCCAGCCCAGCTCGGCCACGCGCGCGGCAATCTCCATCAGCTCGTCCTTGGGCGTGAAGTCCACCAGCCGCTTGACGAAGTTGAAGCGCACGCCGCGCACACCGGCGGCGTGCAGCTGCTGCAGCTCGGCGTCCGAGATGCTGCGGCGCACGGTGGCCACGCCACGGGCCTTGCCACCCGAGGCCAGGCAGGCATCGACCATGGCGCGGTTGTCGGCGCCGTGGCAGGTGGCCTGGACGATGACGTTGCGCGCAAAGCCGAGGTGGTCGCGCAACGCGAAGAGCTGCTGCTTGCTGGCGTCGCAGGGCGTGTACTTGCGCTCGGGCGCGTAGGGGAACTCAGCGCCGGGGCCGAACACATGGCAGTGCGCATCGACGCTGCCGGGCGGCAGCACGAAGCGCGGCTTGGCGGGGCCGGCGTACCAGTCCAGCCAGCCGGGGGTTTTTTCAAACGCGGGGGTGGTCAATCTTGGGTCTCCTTGATGCGGTCCAACAGGCGGTCGGCCTCGGCTCGCCAATCGGGGCTGCGGGCAAAGCCCGCGCTGCCGCGTTCGCCAAACACGCCGGCGTCGGCCAGGTCGGCCATCCAAGCCTGGCGCTCGGCGGTGCCAGCGGCGCTCCACGGCGTGAGGCCGGCCTCGCGCACGGTCTCGGCCACTTCACGCACTTCCTCGCTGCGGCGGCGGCCGTGCTCGATGACGCGCTGGAAAAAGTAGCTGGCTTGCTTTGGCCAGTCCACGCCGGGGAAGGTCTCCTGCAGCGAAGCGAGCACGGCGTCCTCGACCCCGTAGTGGCGCGCGGTGGTAAGGCTCTCGATGAACATCGCCTCCATGCCCTTGATGAGCACACTGCGGCACATCTTGGTGGCGCTGGCGACGCCGAGGCGCGCGTCGTGCACGCGGGGCGCAAAGCCGAGGCCGGTGAGCACCGGGGCCAACGCCGCGGCGTGCGGCCCGCCGAGCAACAGCGGCACGCGCAGGCGGTAAGGCGGCACCGAGGTCATCACGGCGCCTTCCACGTAGCGGCCGCCCGCCGCATCGACGAGCGCCGCCGCACGCTGCTTGGCGCCGGGCGAGGCGGAGTTGAGGTCGAGCACGTACGCCCCGGGCTGCAGCGTAGGCGCGCAGGCCTCTGCCACAGGCACGGCCTGGCTGGCGGTGACGGCGCTGATGACGAGGCCTGCGCCCTGCACCGCCTCGGCATGCGAAGCCGCCCACTGCACGCCCTGCGCGGCCGCGTGCGCCTGCATGGCGCTGCTGCCCTTCAGATCAAAGGCGCTGAG
The DNA here is from genome assembly GCA_937871895.1 of uncultured Roseateles sp. Taxonomy (GTDB): domain Bacteria; phylum Pseudomonadota; class Gammaproteobacteria; order Burkholderiales; family Burkholderiaceae_C; genus Pelomonas. Next base: position 2,438 of record CALMQC010000477.1, read on the forward strand.
TGCGTGGCCGCGCAAGTCCTCCGCGAGGATGCGGCCGACTTCACCGTAGCCAATCAGGGCGATGCGCATGGTCAGTCGATGTACTTCAGCCCCGCAGCCGCCAACGGCTCGCGCATCTTGTACATGTCGAGCCCGAGCACACCGGACGCGAGCTTGGCGCGCTTCTCGCCCTCGAAGGACTCGCGCTTGGTGGCGGCGGCCAGCACCTCGGGCACGCGCGCTGAGGGCACACAGACCACACCGTCGTCATCGGCCACGATGGCATCGCCGGGCGTGACCAACATGCCGGCGCAGACCACGGGGATGTTGACCGAACCGATGGTGGCCTTGATGCAGCCCTTGCTGCTGATGCACTTGCTCCAGACCGGGAAGCCCATCTCCTGCAGGGTCTTGACGTCGCGCACGCCAGCGTCGATCACGAGGGCCCGCGCACCGCGCGCCTGGAAGCTGGTGGCCAGCAGGTCGCCGAAGTAGCCGTCGGTGCACTCGGCGGTGATGGCCGCCACGACGATGTCGCCGGGCTGGATCTGCTCGGCCGCGACGTGCAGCATCCAGTTGTCGCCCGGGTGCAGCAGCACGGTTACCGCCGTGCCGCTGACCTGGCAGCCCGGGTAGATGGGCCGCATGTAAGGCTTGAGCAGGCCGACGCGGCCCATGGCCTCATGGACGGTGGCCGAGCCGAGCTTGGCCAGGCCATCGGTGGCCGCGCGATCGGCGCGGGGGATGTTGCGGTAGACGACGCCGAGTTCGTACATGGTCAAAGTCCCTTGGCCTTGAGGTGTGTGTCCAGCCGGCCGAACACGCGGCGGGCATTGCCTTCGTAGATCTGGTGGCGCTCTGCTGCGGTCAGTGCAGCAGCTTCGATATACCGCTTGGTGTCGTCGTAATAGAAACCGGTCTCGGGGTCGATGCCGCGCACCGCACCGATCATCTCGGAGGCAAACAAAACGTTCTTGACCGGGATCACCTTTGTCAGCAAATCAATGCCGGGCTGGTGGTAGACGCAGGTGTCGAAGAAGATGTTGTTCAGCAGGTGCTCGCTCAGCAGCGGTTTTTTGAGCTCCTGCGCCAGCCCGCGGAAGCGGCCCCAGTGGTAGGGCACGGCGCCGCCGCCGTGGGGGATCAGGAACTTCAAGGTCGGGAAGTCCTTGAACAGCTCGCCGGTCAGGCACTGCATGAAGGCCGTCGTGTCGGCGTTCAGGTAGTGGGCGCCCGTGGTGTGGAAGCAGGCGTTGCAGCTCGTGCTCACGTGGATCATGGCGGGCAGGTCGTACTCCACCATCTTTTCGTAGAGCGGGTACCAGTGCCGGTCGGTCAGCGGCGGGCTGGTCCAGTGGCCGCCGCTGGGGTCGGGGTTCAGGTTGATGCCGACATTGCCGTATTGCTCGACGCACTTCACCAGCTCGGGGATGCAGGTGGCTGGGTCCACACCGGGCGA
>CALMQC010000478.1 GCA_937871895.1 uncultured Roseateles sp.
TGCGCCACCTCGGCCGAGCGGGCGCAGAGCGTCACCGCGTGCCCGGCCTGGGCCGCCTGGATCGCCAGGGCCGTGCCCCAGGCACCGGCGCCAACAACCTGGATCTGCAGCGATTGCGTCATGGGCGGCTCATAGCGCCAGAAGGCACAACGCCCCACCAAGGTGGGGCGTGTGGGCGGGGTTAACAGGCCCTGATCAAGTCATCAGTTCAGGGTTTGCGGAGCAGCCGCAGCTTGCTGCGCCTGTTGCGCCTTCTGGGCCTCGTACAGGGCCTGGAAGTTCACTTCGGCCAGGATGACCGGCGGGAAGCAAGCGCGGCTGCACACGTCGGACACGATGGCGCGCACATAGGGATAGATCATCTGCGGGCAGACGATGCCCAGCAGGCCATCGAGCTGCTGCGGCGGCACATTGCGGATCTCGAAGACACCGGCCTGCTTGGCCTCGATCAGGAACATCGTGCGATCGCCGACATGCGTGTTCACGGTGGCCGTGACCGTCACCTCGTAGATGCCGTCCGAGACGGCTTCGAAGCCCAGCGTCAGGTTGATGTCCACCTGCGACTGCGACTGCTCGGTGAAGATGCCCGGCGAATTCGGCTGCTCCAACGACAAGTCCTTCAGGTACATGCGCTGGATCTGGAACACGGGCGCGCCCTCAGGAGCGGCGGCGGGCGTGGCGGGAGCGTTGGTCTCGTCGGACATGGATGACTTTCAAAGAAAAGCCCGCTGGACCGGAGCGCCGCGGGCGATGAGAGGATTATCCAGCACGGCCCCGCGGGGCCGGCGGACGACCCGAAGCCGCGCTGTCAGCTGGCCTGCAGCAGCGGCATCAACTCGCCGCGCTGGTCGAGCGCGATCAGCTCGTCGCAACCACCTACGTGGGTGCTGCCGATGAAGATCTGCGGCACCGTGCGGCGGCCGGTCAGGTCCATCATGGCCTGGCGCTCGGTCGGGTTCAGATCGATGCGAACTTCCTCGATCTGCGCCACGCCGCGCTGCTTCAGCAGGGCCTTGGCCCGCAAGCAGTAGGGACAGACCTGGGTGGTGTACATCTTCACGGCGGCCATGGTCAGGCTCCCTTGCGTTCCACCGGCAACTGAGCCTCACGCCAGGCACGCGTCCCGCCCGTCAAGGCCTGCGCGTTTTCGTAGCCAGCCTTGCGCAGCAGCGCGGCGGCCCGCCCGGCACGTGCGCCGCTCGGGCACACCACCACCAGGGGCAGCGCCTTGTTGGACGGCAATTGCTTGTGCCCATCCAACTGGCCAAAGGGCACGTTGCGCGCGCCCGCCACATGCTCCTGCTCAAACTCGGCCGGCTCGCTCACGTCGATCACGACGCCCTTCTCGCGGTTGATGCGCAGCACCGCTGCCGACGTCGTCAGCGTCCCGCCGGTGGCGCTGGCCTGCAGCCGCGGCCAAGCCAGCATGCCGCCCGACAGCAAGGCCGTCATGATGTAGAACCAGTTGTCGATCAAGAACTTCAAGCAGGGCCTCACGCGGCAGGACTCGGGGCGCAAATTATCGACGCCCGTCCGCAAGACCCAACGCCGGGCACGGGCAAGCCCCGCTCCGTCACGAAGCAATCAGCCCTTGCCCCACCCGGAAGCCCGGCCCCGGGGTGCGCGGCCGGTCGCCGCGCAGGGCTTCCTACAATTTGGCCCTCATCCACCCCAACCCAAGCCCCGCTGCCCCATGTACAAGCTCGTCCTCATCCGCCACGGCGAATCGACCTGGAACCTTGAAAACCGCTTCACCGGCTGGACGGACGTGGACCTCACGCCCACCGGCGTGGCCCAGGCCAAGCAGGCCGGCCAACTGCTGAAGGAAGCCGGCTACGACTTCGACATCGCTTACACCTCGGTGCTCAAGCGCGCCGTCTGGACGCTCTGGTACGCGCTGGAAGAAATGAGCCGCACCTGGCTGCCCGTGCGCCACTCCTGGCGCCTCAACGAGCGCCACTACGGCGCCCTGCAGGGCCTCAACAAGGCCGACATGGCCAAGCAGTACGGCGACGAGCAGGTGCTGATTTGGCGCCGCAGCTACGACACCCCGCCGCCCGCCCTCGAAGCCACCGACCCCCGCTGCGAGCGCAGCGACCGTCGCTACACCGCCTACAACGCCGAAGTCCCGCTGACCGAATGCCTGAAGGACACCGTCGCCCGCGTGCTGCCCTTCTGGAACGAGACCATCGCCCCGTCGATCAAGTCCGGTCAGCGCGTCCTCATCGCCGCCCACGGCAACAGCATCCGCGCCCTGGTCAAGTACCTCGACAACATCGCCGATGACGCCATCGTCGGCGTCAACATCCCCAACGGCATCCCGCTGGTCTACGAGCTCGACGCCGACTTGAAGCCCATCAAGAGCTACTACCTCGGCGACCCTGAAGCCGCTGCCGCCGCTGCAGCCGCTGTCGCTGCGCAAGGCAAGAAGGCTTGATTCCCAAGCCGGGGCCCGGCCAAGGTTGGCGCTTCGCCGCCAACCTTGACTGGCTCTACCCCGAGCACGCTTACCTCG
>CALMQC010000479.1 GCA_937871895.1 uncultured Roseateles sp.
ATGGTGATGAGGTGCTGGTCGATGGCAGGCATGAGGCGCAGTGTGGAGCGCGGCAGACGTGGCCGCCATGACGCAGTTCCCACCTTTTCTGCCAGGCGTGTTGGGTGGCTCTGCCATAGTTCGGGGCATGGCCTGCCACATCGCCTTTGTGCTGTTTCCTGGGTTCCAGCAGCTGGACTTGGCCGGGCCCATGGCCGTGTTCGAGCTGGCCCAGCGAGCCAGCCCAGGCAGCTACGACTGGCGCCTGGTGGCCAGCGCGCCGCCGGCGGTGCGCAGCTCTGCCGGCGTGCCCTGGCCGGTGGTGGGCTTGCCGCGCCGCCTCGATGCCATCGACCTGGTGATGGTGATCGGCGGCGATGGCGTGGACGCCGCCTGCCGCGACGCGCGCCTGGTGGCCTGGCTGCAGCGCGCGGCCCAGGCCGGCGTGCGCGTGGCCAGCATTTGCAGCGGCAGCTTGCTGCTGGCGGCAGCCGGCTTGCTGGACGAGCGCACTGCCACCACGCATTGGTCTCGCAGCCGCCAGTTCGCCAACGAGCACCCAGCCGTGCGCTTGCAGCCCGACCGCATCTACGTGCGCGAGCCGGCCGTGCGGCGGCGTGGCCTGCCCGAGGTCTGGACCAGCGCCGGCATGACGGCGGGCATCGACCTCTGCCTGGCGCTGCTGGCACACGACCATGGCGAAGACATGGCCCTGAAGGCGGCGCGCGAGCTGGTGGTGGAGCGGCGGCGGCCCGGCGGGCAATCGCAGTTCTCGCCCTTGCTGGAGATGCAGCGCCCCGACGGCCGCTTCAGCGCACTGCTCGACACCCTGCGCCGCGACCTGCGCCAGGACTGCCGCGTTGAAGCCCTGGCTGCCCTGGCCTGCATGAGCCCGCGCCACTTTGCGCGCTGCTTCCTGGAGGAAACTGGGGCCACCCCCGGCCAGGCCGTGGAGCGCCTGCGCGTGCAGGCCGCACAGGCCTTGCTGGAAGGCGGCAACCCCTCGGTGCTGCGCGTGGCCTTGGACTGCGGATTTGGCAACACCGAGCGCATGCGGCGCTCGTTCATGCGCCTGCTGGGGCGGCCGCCTGCGGCGTTCAGGGCCCGCAGTCCTACACCACCCTCAGGGCCCCCAGCACGCCGCCCCCGAGCACCAGCCACACCAGGTTGATGCGCGTGCGCAGCGTCAGCACGATGGTCAGCACCATCAGCGCCCCGCTGCTCCAGCGGTGCTCGGGCGCCCGCAGGAAGGGCGCGGCCAGCAGCCAGCCAGACGACAGGATCAGCCCCAGGGTCAGCGGCGTCATGCCCGCATTGAAAGCACGCACGCCGCGCCACTCGCGGTTGGCGCGGGCCCAGCGGGTGGCGGCGAGGGTCAGCGTGGCGGAGGGCAGCAGCATGCCGGCCAAGGACGCTGCCGCGCCGGCCAGCCCCGCCACCTGGTAGCCCAGCACCACCACGAAGAGCAGGTTGGGCCCCGGGGCCGCCTGGGCCAGCGCGATGGCGCTGGTGAAGTCCGCCTCAGCGAGCCAGCCGCGCTGTGTGACCAGGTAGCGGTGCATCTCGGGCACCGTCGTGATGGCGCCGCCGATGGCGAGCAGCGACAGCGCCAGGAAGTGCAGCAGCAGATCAAGCCAGACGCCAGGCATATTCAAGCCGGCAGCCGCCGCCAAGCCAGTGCAACGCCGATGGGCCCGAGCACGCCAATCACCGCCACCAGCGGCCAGTGCAGCAGCACCACGGCAGCAAAGCCCAGGGCTGCCAGCGCCACGGCGAGCGGCCGGCCCAGCGGATGGGTGCGCAAGGTGGGCAGCAATTTCACGCCCGTGGCCAGGATGAGCCCGGCCGACACCATGCCCATGCCGCGCAGGGCGTCCTGCACCCAGGTCTCGGTCGTCAGGTGCGAGAGCAGGGCGGCGGCAGCCAACACCAGCGCCGAGGGCAGGACGATCATCCCGGCCAGCGCCGCCATCGCACCGCGCAGCCCGAAGTAGCGGTCGCCAATCATCATCGACAGGTTGACGACATTGGGCCCGGGCAGGGCTTGGGCCGTGGCCAGCAGCTCGACGAACTCGTCCTTGCTCAGCCAGCCCAGGCGCTCCACCAGCTCCCGTTGGGCCACGGCGAGCACCCCGCCAAAACCCTGCAGTGCCAAGCGCGAGAACGCCACGAACAGCGCCGACACGGAGGTCGGCTGGTTCACCGGATCACCTTGAGCGCTTCCGGATTGACGATGTTGGATGGGTGGTTGCGGATGAAGTTGAGGACGTTCTCGAACGCCGCATCAAAAATCATCTCGTAGTTGTCTTGCTCGACGTAGCCGATGTGCGGCGTGCAGACGGCGTTTTCCAGGCGCAGCAGCGGGTGGCCTTGCAGGATGGGTTCGCTGTCGAACACGTCCACCGCAGCCATACCCGGGCGGCCGCGGTTCAGGGCCTGCACCAGCGCGCCGTCCACCACCAGTTCTGCCCGCGAGGTGTTGACGAAAAGGGCGGTCGGCTTCATGCGGGCCAAGTCGTCCGGCGTGACGATGCAGCGCGTGGCGTCGGCCAGGCGCAGGTGCAGGCTCAGCACATCGCTGGTTT
>CALMQC010000480.1 GCA_937871895.1 uncultured Roseateles sp.
CGATGACGGTGATGCCCGCCGCCTGATAGCGCGCCAGCACAGGCGGCGCCGGGTGGCCAAAGCGGCTGCGGTAGCCGGCCTGCACCAGGGCCACAGCGGGCTGGGTGGCGGCCAGCAGCTCGGGGCTCGACGAGGTCTTGCTGCCGTGGTGGGGCACCAGCAGCACATCGGTGCGCAAAGCGGGCTCACGGGCCACAAGCTGGCGCTCCTCCTCGGCCGGCAGGTCACCCAGCAGCAGGGCGGTGCGACCTTCGGCATCGCGGATGCGCAGCACGCAGGAGCGGGCATTGGGTTTGTCGCTCTGCAAGCCTGAGGCCGGATGCAGCAGATCGAACTGCACGCCGTCCCAGGCCCAGCGCTGCCCGGCCTCGCAAGGCCGGTGCGGCAGGCCGGCCTGCAGCAGCGGGTGCTCGGGCTCCAGCGAGCTGCTGAGCTGCGCCACCGGCAGGCCACGGGTCAACGTAGCGGCGCCGCCCACGTGATCGGTGTCCCGGTGGCTGAGCACCAGCAGGTCCACCCTCCGCACGCCCCGGTGGCGCAGCAGTGGCAGCAGCACGCGCTCGCCGGCATCGGCGCCAGGCGCATAGGCCGGGCCGGCGTCGTAGACCAAGGTGTGCGCGGCGGTGCGCACGATGAGGGCGTTGCCCTGCCCCACGTCCGGCGCGGTCAGCTCGAAGCGCCCACTTGGCGGCGTGCTCACGGCTGGCCACAGCAAGGGCACCACCATGGCGATGCCGCAGGCCCGCACGCGCCACGGCAGTGGCAGCACGATCACGACCGCGCCGACCAGCGCCAGCCCCTGTGACCACAGCGGCGCGGCCGGCACCCACCACACCGAGCCCGGCCAGGCCGACAGCCACTGCAGCCAGGTCACCAGCCACTTTGTGAGCCAGGCGCCCAAGCCCCAGAGCACGGCTGCGCCCAGCAAGGCCAACGGCGTGATGACGAAGCTGACCAGCGGGATCGCCACCAGGTTAGCCAGCAGCCCGCTCAGCGACAGCTGCGCAAAGCACACCAGGCTGAGCGGCGCCAGGCCCACGGTGGCGATGAGCTGGCTGCGCAGGCCCTGCCAGGCGTGGCCGCGCCAGCCCTCGGGCCGCTCGCCCGTGGACGCCATCAGCAGCCCCACCGCCATGAAGCTGAGCCAGAAGCCCGGCTGCAGCAGTGCCCAGGGGTCCACCGCCGTCACCACCACCGCCGCCGTCAGCAGCACCAGCGGCCAGGGCCAGCGCAGGCTCAGGGTTTGCAGCGCGGCCACGGTGGCCAGCATCAGCACGGTGCGCTGCGCCGGCACGCCCCAGCCGGAGAACAGCGAGTAGGCCAAGGCCGCAGTGACGCCGATCCAACGTGCCGCGATGGGCGTGGCCAGGCGCAGCGGCAGGCGCCGGCTCTTGCGCCACAGCGATGCGGCCACGCGCCCGGCGAGGTAGGCGAACAAGGTCACGTGCAAGCCGGAGACGCTGAAGAGATGCGCGACGCCGGTGTCCCGCAGCAAGGCCCAATCGGCGCGTGAGATGGCGGTCTGATCCCCCACGCTCAGCGCGGCCAGCACCCCGGCAAGCGATGGATCGTCCACCTCGCGGCGCAAGCGCTCGCGCAGCGCCTGGCGGGCGGCGTCTAGCGTCCACCAAGGCGCAGCCGCCAAACGCTCTGAACTGCCGAGCCTGACGCTGCCGGTGGCGCGCACGCCTTGCTCCAACAGCCACAGCTCGGCATCAAACCCGCCTGGGTTGGCCAGACCATGCGGGCGCTTGAGCCGCGCGATGAAGCGCCAGGTCTCGCCCGCAGTGAGGCGCAACACCTCGCCCCCGGGCGCCGCGTAGGCCACGAGCATCAACTGCGTCGGGACCTCAGTCACTTCGCTGTGCGCCACCGCAAACTGAAAGCGCCACCCCGGCGCCCCGCCCTGCCCCACCACCGCCACGGGCAGCGAATCGATGCGACCCGTGAGCTCAATGTCGCGCGCCTCCCAGGCCGGCGGCAGGTCCTGCGCCAGTCGCAGATCCGCGCGCCAGGCCGCAAGAGAAAAGCCCAGCAAAGCAGCCAAGGCCACTTGCGCGGCGACCGCAATCCAACGCGGGCGAGCCCGCCACGCGACGCCCGCGCACAGTGCCAGCACCGTCGCCAGCGTGACCGCTACGTCGCCGCCAGGCACGCGTTCAAATTGGTGCAGCAGCGCCAGGCCGGCAAGCCAGGCCAGGGCCAGTGCAGTCAGGCGCAGCATGGGCGGTGCAAATCAGCGCTCCTGCCGCGTCGGCAGCTTCCACATCCAGCCGCCTACCGCCAAGCAGGCCAGCGCCGGCAACCAGCACCACGGCGAGGGCAATAGCCACAGGGCCCACAGCGAGCCCAGCGCCATCATGGTCCAGGCTAGGCATTTCACGCGCATGGGCAGCGTCCGGTTGGCGCGCCAGTCTTTCACCATGGGCCCAAGGCTGGGGTGGTTCAAGAGCCAGGCCTCAGCGCGCCGGCTTCCGCGCGCAAAACAGTAGCCGGCCAAGAGCACAAAGGGCACGGTGGGCAAAAGCGGCAGGAAGACCCCCGCAAACCCCAGCAGCAAGCTGAACACGCCACCAGCCACCCACAGGCCGCGCCACCACAAAGGGCCACGCCCGGCAAGACTGCTGGGGCTAGCGATCGGCGGTTCGCTGGGGCCTGGAGCGTGCGGCATGGGAGGCAATACGGGGTTGGCGGCTGCCATTGTGCTGGCGGTCAGCCCCAGCGATACCCCGTCGACCACAAGGCCAATATCATGCAACTTATGATGTTTCATGACTTCAAGCAGCCAACTTTCTGACGTCCTGCATGTGCTGCTGCATATGGCAGAGGCTGATGGGCCGGTCACGTCCGAGGCCCTCGCCAAAGTGATGCAGACCCACCCCGTGGTGCTGCGCCGCTTGATGACGGGGCTGCGCGACGCCGGCTTTGTGTGCTCGGCCAAAGGGCATGGTGGCGGCTGGATGCTGGGGGTGCCGCTGGAGCGCCTGAGCCTGCGGGACGTGCACGAAGCGCTTGGCGGCCCGGCGCTGGTGTCACTGGGCTTCCGCTCGGACCACTCGCAATGCCTGGTGGCCCAGGCCGTGAACGACACGCTGGGCGGCGTGATCCAGGAGGCCGAGAGCCTGCTGCTCAAGCGCTTGGGGTCGGTGACGCTGGCAGCGCTTGCCCAAGACTTTCACCGCCGCATGGAGCTGCGCGGCCCTGCAGCTCACAGCCATGAAGGCCACCACCATGAAGTTTGATTTCGTCGTCATCGGCGGCAGTTTTGCCGGCCTGTCTGCTGCTCTCTCGCTGGCACGCGCGCGGCGCCAAGTGTTGGTGGTGGATGCCGGCCAAAGGCGCAACCAATGCGTTGACGCGGCGGGGCACGGCTCACACGGCTTCCTCACCCAAGACGGCCGCCCGCCTGCTGAGATCGCCGCAGAGGGCAAACGCCAACTGATGCGCTACCCGAGCGTGCAGTGGCTGGACGGGCTGGCCGAGAACGCGCGGCTCGCGCCTGATGGGCGCATCGAGTTTGAAGTGGCGACGCGCACGATCAGCGCCGGCCGGCTCATCCTGGCGACCGGCGTGCGCGACGAGCTGCCGGCGGTTCCGGGGCTCGCCGAGCGCTGGGGGCGGAGCGTCTTTCACTGCCCCTACTGCCATGGCTACGAGTTGAACGAAGGGCGCATCGGCATCATTGCCGCCACGCCGATGGCCATGCACCAGGGTCTGATGCTGCCGGACTGGGGGAGCCCAACGCTCTTTCTCAACGGCGTCTTCACGCCTACTCACGATGAACGCGCCCAACTGCAAAGGCGCGGCACTCATATTGAGGCCACACGTATCCAGCGCATCGACGCTGAGGCGGATGTCGTGCTGAGTGACGGCCGTGTGCTGCGCATGGATGGCCTCTTCACCCAGTCGCGCATCCACATGCAAAGCCCGCTGGCGGCTCAACTCGGCTGCGAGTTCTCGGAGGGGCCGCTTGGCCCCTTCATCAAAGTGGGTGCAACGCAAGCCACCAGCGTGCCGGGCGTGTTCGCCTGCGGCGACGCTGCACGTGCCGCAAGCAACGTAGCCATCCCGGTGGCAGACGGGGCAATTGCCGGCCTGGGCGCGCATCAGGCAGCGCTGGCAGCGAGTGCTTGAGCGGGGCAACCGCACGGAAAGACGACGCAGGCGGCGTCCTTTACCATCCGGGCCTTTCGTGAGACCGCAGGCATGAGCACCTCCCCGATCTACGACCGTCTTGCAGACCTTGGCGTGACCCTGCCCCCGCTGGCGGTGCCGGCCGCCTCCTATGTGCCCTTTGTGCGCACGGGCAACTTGGTGTTCGTGTCCGGCCACATCGCCAAGCGCGAGGGCAAGCCCTGGGTCGGCCAGCTCGGCAAGACCATGGACACCGCCGAGGGCCAGGCCGCCGCGCGCGCCATCGCCATCGACCTGCTGGGCACGCTGCACGCGGCGCTCGGAGACCTCAGCAAGATCCGCCGCATCGTCAAGGTGGTCAGCCTCGTCAACAGCACGGCGGACTACACCGAGCACCACCTGGTGACCAATGGCTGCTCGGAGTTCCTGGGCCAGATCCTGGGTGACGCCGGCACGCATGCGCGCAGCGCCTTCGGTGTCGCGCAGATCCCGCTCGGCGCCTGTGTCGAGATCGAGCTGGTGGCCGAGGTGGCAGATTGATGTTCCTTGAAGCCTCCAAGCTCCCCGCCCGCGTCCTGGGCGGCATGGCGGTGCTGAGCGTGGCGGCGGTCGCGATCGCCGTCATCGCGCAGCACTACTTTGACGTGCGGCCCTGCCCCTGGTGCGTGCTGCAGCGCGGCATCTTCCTGGTGCTGGCGGCCTTGTCCGGGCTCGGTTGGTTGCTGGCGCGCAAGCGCACGGCGCGGCAAGCAGTGCTGGTGGGCTGCGCGCTGATCTGCCTGGCCGGCCTGACGGCGGCGGTCTTCCAGCACGAGGTGGCCTCGCAG
>CALMQC010000481.1 GCA_937871895.1 uncultured Roseateles sp.
TAAAGAAGGCGACACTTGTGTTTGATAAGACAACTAATCGCCCTATGGTGGAGCTCGCGGCTCTACTATCGCCGACCTCGCAGACCGGTCCCGCGTCACGCCCATGAAACTCGCCACCTGGAACGTCAATTCGCTGGCCGTGCGCCTGCCTCAAGTCATGGAATGGCTGGCTGCCAATCCCGTGGACGCCCTGGTCTTGCAGGAGACCAAGCTGACCGACGACAAGTTCCCGACCTCGGACTTCGGGGCGGCCGGCTGGCAAGTGCAGTGGTTCGGGCAGAAGACCTACAACGGCGTCGCGCTCATCAGCCGTGAAGTCGCCTCGGCCATCCAGAAGAACATCCCCGGCTTTGCCGACGAGCAAGCGCGCGTGATCGCCGGAACCGTGGCGGGCGTGCGCGTCGTCGGCGGCTACTTTCCGAACGGCCAGGCACCGGACAGCGACAAGTTCGTCTACAAGATGCGCTGGCTGGACGCGCTGCATGACTGGCTGGCTGCTGAGCTGCAAGCGCATCCAAACCTGGTGCTGATGGGCGACTTCAATGTGGCGCCCGAAGACCGCGACGTCTATGACCCAGTCGCCTGGGCAGGCCAAATCCACTGCACGCCCGAAGAGCGCGCCCAGTTCCAGCGCCTCGTTGCACTGGGTTTGGTGGACGCCTTTCGGCTGTTTGATCAGCCCCCGAAGTCCTGGAGCTGGTGGGACTACCGCAACCTGGCCTTCCGCAAGAACCAGGGGCTGCGCATCGACCACATCCTCGTCAGCGAGGCGCTGCGTGGCCGCGTGCGCGCTTGCAGCATCGACAAGCTGCCGCGCAAGAACGAGAGGCCCAGTGACCATGCGCCCGTGGTCGTTGAGCTGAGCGACTGAGGGCCTCTCGCCGCGCCCGGTGAATCCGGGCATAGTGAATGCACCCGGATCGCCACTCGCAAGGCGTACGAGGAGGGAAGGCATGCGACTGAATCTGCCGGTCACGGATCAGGAGTTCTCAATTCCTGCAGGCGCCGCGTTGGTGTCTTGCACGGATCTGCAAGGCCGGATCGTGCACGCCAATGCCACCTTCGTCGCCGTCAGTGGTTACAGCCGTGACGAGCTGATGGGGCAGCCGCACAACCTGCTGCGCCACCCCGACATGCCGGCCGAGGGCTACCGCGACCTGTGGGACACCATCCAAAGCGGGCGGCCCTGGTCGGGCGTGGTCAAGAACCGGCGCAAAAACGGCGACTACTACTGGGTACTGGCCAATGTCTCGCCGCTGCTGCGGGACGGGCAGCCGGTGGGCTATGTGTCAGTGCGCACGGTGCCCACACGCGATCAGGTGGCGGGCGCGTCGGCGCTGTACGCCCGTATGCAGGACGAGGCCCGCGAAGGCCGCCCCCGCATCCGGCTGCGGGCCGGAGCGGTGTTGATGCCGGGCCTGATGGGCTGGCTGCGGCGTCTGCACATGGACCGGCCCTGGCTGACCGAGTGGCCAGCCTACATGGTTGGCGTGGGCGGCGGGGCGGCGGCCTGGGCGATGGGCGGGTGGCCGGGCCTGATCGGTGGCGGGGCGCTGCTGGCTGCCCTGCTCTCTCACTTGCGCAACTACCGGGCGCGCGCGGCGCTGAACGCGGTGATGCGCTTTGCCAATGTGTTGGCCGCCGGCGACTTGACGCAACCCCTGCAGCGCTCACAGGTGCCCATGATGGAACCGTTGGAAACGGCACTGGCGCAAGTGGCCGTGAACCTGCGCGCCATGATCCGCGACACGCGCGACGAGCTGGAGGCCTTCCGGGCATTGGCCAACAGCCTGGCGGCAGACAGCCAGCAGTTGGAGGCACGCACCCACAAACAGGCTGAGCAACTTGGTGCGGCTACGGCCAGTGTCGAGAGCATTGCCGAGACCACGCGCAGCACGTCCAGCGAGGCCCATGCCGCGCGCGATCTGGCTGGCGAGCTGCGTCAGGTTTCTGACCAAAGCGCCCAGGTCGTGCATTCGGTGACAGACACCATGGGCGGCATCGCGCAGTCCTCGTCGCGGATTGGCGAGATCGTGCAGTTGATCGACAGCATCGCCTTCCAGACCAATCTGCTGGCTCTGAACGCTGCGGTGGAGTCCGCGCGGGCGGGCGAGCATGGCAAGGGCTTTGCGGTGGTGGCGGGCGAGGTACGTGCACTGGCTCAGCGCAGCTCGGTGGCGGCGCGCGAGATCAAGAAGCTGATCGACGAATCCTCGTCGCGCGTGGGCGTTGGCCTGGGACAGACGCAGCAGGCGCGACAAAGCATTGACGCGACCCTGGCCCAAGTGGAAGCGTTCCGCGCCCGCGTGGACGACATCGACCGTCGCACGCGGGCGCAGTTGCAGGGTGTGTCCCGGGTGCTGGATTCGATGTCCGAGATGGACCAGATCACGCAGCAGAACGCCGCCCTTGTGGAGGAGCTGGCGCGCTCGGCCCGCAGCATGCAGGGCGACACCGAGATCGTGGCCGATGCGCTAAGGCTCTTCAGGCTGGACGACGCCGACACCCAGGCCATGCCGGACGCCGTGGACCTGCGCAAAGCCGCCAAGGCGCGTCGTGGCGACACCCACACCGACTGAAGGGTCGTGTCGCCTTGGCAGCAGCGGAGCAGCGGGCGCCCGCCCTACAGTGCCGCCCTCCCCTGGCTTCGCTCACCTCCATGTCTGACGACACCCTGCAACGCTGGCTCGCTGAAGAAGCCGAGGTCCGGCAACGGCTGCAAACCGAAGCGGGCCTGGCCACGCGCAGCCAGATCGAGGGCCTGACCGGCCTGCAGCAGATGCAGGCCATGCTGTCGGGGCAGCTCCCGCCGCCACCGATTTCGCAGACGCTGGATTTCACCTTGATGTCGGTGAGCGATGGCGAGGCGGTGTTCCAAGGCCGGCCGCTGTTCCGGCACTACAACCCCTTGGGCACTGTGCATGGCGGCTGGTTTGCCACCTTGCTGGATTCGGCCCTGGGCTGCGCCGTGCACACCACCATGCCGGTGGGCCGGGCGTACACGACGCTGGAGTTCAAGGTGAACCTGGTGCGTGCGCTGACCGAGAAGGTGCCCGCCGTGCGCGCCGTGGGCCGCGTGCTGCACCGGGGTCGGCAGGTGTCCACCGCCGAGGCCAATCTGGTGGGCCACGACGGCACGCTTTACGCGCACGCCAGCACGACGTGCATCGTGTTCGACGCCAGGTGAATGGAGCCCCCGGCCGGGCGGGTACGCCCGACCGCCCCCCGGGGGGCGAGGCTGATCGCGACATGGAGTCGCCCTCAGCCTCAAGCGGGCCGGCTTGGGGCGGCCCGGCGCTCGGCCCAAAGCGCGGCGGCTAGGTTACCCGCGCAGCGCCGCTGCCTCGGCGGCCAGGCGCGTGATGCGGCTCCAGTCCTTGGCATCGACGGCATCCTGGGGTGTCAGCCAGGAGCGTCCACAGACCTTGACGTTGGGCAGCTTCAAAAACTGCGGTGCCGTCTCCAGTGAGATGCCGCGGGTGGGGCAGAAGG
>CALMQC010000482.1 GCA_937871895.1 uncultured Roseateles sp.
ACAACTTCAATATAACCTTCCCAATATTTGATAAAATTTTCCGTACGCAGTACAAGGAATAATTATCTGGGTCCGGTGAGGCTTGCTATTCCACGGTGGGCTCGCCCGAAATTAGCAATTCTTCAAGTGGGCGCCTGAGGGAGCGCGATTCGGCGGCCTTGCCTGACCCGATTCGTCCCATGAAACCGATGCGGCGGTAGCTGGGTCCGAATTCTTCATTTAGTTTTGCTGCAACCTGCACCGCCAGATGAATCGCGGGCTCATGGGTGGTGAATCGACGACCTGCGTTCGCGTATCTGCTGAAAACCAGTGGGGTGATCTGCGGCTGGATTTGAAGGCCCAGTTTTGTCGCGGTCAGCCAAAACCTTTGCGTCTGGCGGCCAATCGCAACATAGTCGTCGAGGCCTTGAGGCTCCTGCCGGGCGGTGATGGCAAAGTGCGCGCCACATCGCAGGGCAGGCAGCGCGTCCAGTTGAATGCGAGGTACCCAGGTGCCCGCGAAATACCGGTTGAGGAAGCTGACGCGCTGCCAACTGACCATCGCGAAGCGCATCAAGAGCAGTGCGGCGGGATCTGCACCCAGGGCTTGATCCGGTATTTTTGTATTGCTGAACTGGCAATTCCACTCGATCACGTCGCGATGGACCTCATAGGCCTCGGGACAGATCAGGCGAATCTTGGCGGAGTGGAACAACAGCTTTGCAAGGCGCGCCCGATCAGCCAAGCTCCTACGCCAGACAACGGTGAATCCCTCGCCGACACTCGCCTCAAGCGCCTTTTCGGCCGCTTGTCCCAGCGGGGTGGTTTGCATCGCCTGGCGCTGAACCCGACGTTGCTGGATATACGGCGCGAGTGGATCGGGCGGCAGTGACGCGTCCTCGACAAAGCGAACGTCAAAGGCGGGGCGCTCGTCGCTGATGTGCTCGCGTCGCGCGGCAATCGCGCGCAGTCCAAATTGCGTCGCGGCGATGCTGAGTGTTTCGAGCATCGCGCCCACGGAGATCTGACTGGCGTGACCATCCAAGTCGTAGACGCAGGTGGTGCGAGTATCGAAACCATGTATGACGACGCCACCATCGCCGGTCAGCTCAAAGCGCCAGGGCTGCGTGTTGTCACCGCTGGGTGCCCATCTGGCGAGGTCCAAGATGCTGTGCAAGGTGCTTGTGTTGAGCATGGTGCTTGGGTCCGCTGATATGTTCAGAGAGATGTATCGAATGCGGGGCAGAGCTTATTCATGTTCGGGCGAGCAAGTTGAGACCCCAACACCCGTCTGTGCAAGGTGAATTCAATGACGGCGGTGCGATTTGACACAGGTCTCGTGACGCAATTCGAGCGAATAGGGCATCGCTCGTCGGTCGGGCCAGGGCGTGCGTGCGAAAGTCGACGCTTCCCGGTGTGATGTCGTTTGGCGCCCCTCAGGTGAGGTTGGTGTGCGGTCTCTAGAGCTGCATGCCTGTGGCATCATCCTCGCTCTCGCGTCCGACCCCGTTTTTAGAGGGCGAGCGCCAGCGCGCGATTCAGACAATCTGCCAACGTGATTCACGCTGGCTTCTTTCTTTTGGGGGTAGAGCATGTTGCCTTGGGTGCGTTCGCTTTTGTCGCTCGTTGCCGTTTTGGTGGGCTTGTCAGGTTGCTCGAGCACTAAATTTCCAGCGCCTCCTGATGTTGCCGCCAAAGACTACAGCTACGTGATCGGCGCGGGCGACGCGCTGAACATTCTGGTTTGGCGCAATCCTGAACTTTCGATGTCGGTGCCTGTGCGTCCCGATGGCAAGATCGCCGCCCCGCTGGTCGATGAGCTCCTGGTGCAAGGGAAGACTTCGGTCCAGGTTGCGCGCGAAGTCGAAGCGCAGCTGAGCAAGTACGTGCGGGATCCGGTGGTGACTGTGATCGTCACGGCGTTCGTCGGCCCGTACAGCGAACAGATTCGGGTCGTGGGCGAGGCGGCCAAACCGCAGTTCCTGCCTTACAAGCAGCAGATGACCTTGCTGGACGTGATGATTGCCGTCGGCGGGCTGACTGATTTTGCGGCAGGAAATGAGGCGGTGATCATGCGCACCGCTGAGGGCAATAAGCAGTACGGTGTTCGTCTCAAGGATTTGATTCGTCGGGGCGATCTGTCAGCCAACGTCATGATGCGCCCCGGCGATATTTTGGTCATTCCGCAGAGCTTCTTCTGACCGACCTGCTGATTTTTGTCCCTGACGTGAATATCCGTTCGAGCCATCGATAAGGCCAGCCAATATGGATCAATTGCTTGGGCAGGTGCTCAATATCTTCAAGCGGATGTGGAAATACCGCTGGATCGGTTTGGGCGTGTCCTGGGTCGCTGGGGTGGTGGGGGCGGTCGTGGTCTTCATGCTGCCAGACCGCTACGAGGCCAGCGCCAAGATCTATGTGGATACGCAATCGATTCTGAAGCCCTTGATGTCCGGGCTGGCCGTACAGCCGAACGTCGAGCAGCAGGTCACCATGCTGAGCCGGACGCTGATTTCGCGCCCGAATGTCGAGAAGCTGGTTCGCATGGCCGACCTCGACTTGAAGAACCAGTCCAAGGCGCAGCAGGAATCCACCATCGACACGGTGACGGCCGCGTTGTCGATCCAGAGCACGAGCCGCGACAACCTGTACACGCTGGGCTACCGTGACAGCGATCCCGAGACAGCCAAGCGCGTGGTTCAAGCCCTGGTGTCCATTTTTGTGGAAAACAGCCTCGGCGCATCGCGCAAGGACTCGTCGACGGCCACCACCTTCATCAATGAGCAGATCAAGTCCTACGAGGCCAAGCTCGAGGAAGCGGAAGGCCGGCTCAAAGAGTTCCGGCTCAAGAACCTGTCTCGGCTTGGGCCGGATGGCAAGGACGCGGCCGCCCATCTGTCGGAATTGAGCAGCCAACTGGAGCGGGCTCGGCTGGAGTACCGGGAGGCCATGAATGCCCGAGATGCAGCTCGTGCGCAACTGGAGGCTGAGAAGCGGGGCGGCGGAGGACTTTCGACGACGCAGAGCATCCTTCAGGAGTCGAACATCAACCTGGCGACGCCGGAAATCGATGCACGCCTTGCCGACTCGCGACGCAATCTTGACTCGCTGCTGCAGCGTTTCACCGAGCAGCATCCGGATGTCATCGCCTTGCGCAAGCTGATCAAGGACTTGGAAGAGCAACGCAAGAAGGAAGTTGCCGAACTTCGCCGTGCGGCCGCTCATACGCCGTTGGCGCAAGGCAACCCGGGCGGTTCGGCTGCCGCACAGGAGTTGTCGCGCATTCTGGCCACGGCCGAGGTTCAGGTGGCCTCGCTCCGTGCCCGAGTGGACGAATACACAAGCCGCTACTCGGCCGCAATGGCCGCTGTCCGGAACGCGCCTCAATTGGAGGCCGAAGCGGCGCAGCTCAACCGCGACTACGCGATCCACAAGAAGAACTACGAAGACCTGGTGCAGCGGCGTGAGCAGGCGGCCATGTCGGGCGAGCTGGACGTGGCTTCCGGAATCGCCGACTTCAAGGTGATCGAACCCCCACGGGCCTCACCCAAGCCGGTGGCCCCCAATCGCTTGCTGCTGCTCGCAGGCGCGATGGCTGCTGCGCTGTTTGCCGGCGTCTTCACGACCTTTGCGGTGAGCCAACTTCGCCCGGTCTTCTTCGATGCCAACGATCTGCGCTCCAAAGTGGAGTTGCCGATCCTCGGCGTGGTGACGCGTCTCGTGTCCGACGCTGACCGTGCGCGTCAACGTGTGGACCTGGTGCGTTTCGCGGTGGGTACGGGCGGACTGGTGGTCCTCTTCGCCATTGCCCTGACCTTGCTTGCCGTCCAACTGAGCCGACAGGTGGCCTGATATGTCCAGTCTGATTGAACAAGCGGCACAGCGGCTCGAGCAACTTCGGCAGGCCGGTGTCGAGCTCCCGACGGATTCAGCGCCCACGCCGGCAGTGGCGCCGGCTCCGGCAAGGCAGGCAGCGTCGCCGCTTGTCACCGATGCGCGACCGGCCCCGGCCGTCAGCCCTACGGGGGCGTCGCAGCCGGCCTCCTCTGACCCCGCCGCTGAGGACGTGCCGCATCATCAATCCAAGCGGGTCGAGTTGGACTTGGTGGCGCTGGCCGCGCAGGGATTCCTGATGCCGGATACGCCGCGCTCGCAGACCGGTGACCAATACCGTGTGATCAAGCGCCCCCTGATCCGCAATGCGGTTGGGCAAGGTGCGGCGACCTTGAATCACGCCAACTTGATCATGGTCACGAGTGCCCTGGCCGGTGAGGGCAAGAGCTTCACCTCGATCAACCTAGCGCTCAGCATTGCGGCCGAGTTGGACCATACCGTCATGCTGGTGGACGCCGACGTGGCGCGGCCTTCGGTGCTGCGCATGCTCGGCTTGCCGTCCGGCCCGGGCCTGCTGGATGTGCTGGAAGAGCGCGCCGACATGTCGGACGTGCTGCTGCGTACCAACATCGACAAGTTGACCATCCTGCCGAGTGGCACACCGCATCAGCGCGCGACCGAATTGCTGGCCAGCGATGCGATGCGCAACCTGCTGGACCACATGGCCCGGCGCTATCCCGACCGGATCATCATCTTTGATTCCCCGCCGCTGCTGTTGACCACCGAGGCCAGGGTGCTGGCAACGCAGGCCGGGCAGGTGGTGGTCGTGATTCACGCCGAGAAGACGCCACAAGCCGCCGTTCAGCAGGCGCTGGCCACCATCGAGACCGTGCCGCTCAAGATGCTGCTGCTGAACCAGGCCAGCCCGAATGCGGTGGGTGGTTATGGCTACGGGTACGGCTATGGTTACGGCTATGGATATGGCTACGGTGACGAACCGGGCCAAACCTAGAGCGGTGCCGCTCTTCCACCCATTGCATATGCGTCTGCCTCTGGTGGCGGCCATGCTTGCTTGCGCCTCGGCAGCCCAAGGGCAGAGCCTTGGCGAGGCCCCGGCATCGGGGGGCTCTGGGCCGCGTTTTCGGCCTCAGCTCACCGTGTCCCAGGTCTGGACCGACAACCTCCGGACTGATGGCAGCGCGCAAGCCTCCGTCTCCTACGGGCCCAAGGACGCCGCGTTGGTGACCACCGTGTCGCCCGGCTTTTCGTATTCGACCAACGCCAGCGGCCTGCGCACGTCCATCGACTATTCCCTGAGTGCGATCGGTTACGTCAAGGCGAATGCCCCTTCGCGCTTGCAGAACAGCTTGAGTGCGCGGGGCAGCATCGAGCTGATCCAGCAGTTCCTGACCGTGGATGCCACCGCCAGCGCCGGCCAGCAGGCCGCGTCGGCATTTGGCACCCAATCGGCCGATGCCGGCATTTCTGCCGCCAATCGCCGCGAGGTCCTGAACGCCTCGATCTCGCCGACGCTGCGCAGCCACCTGGGCGACTTCGCTGACCTGTTGATGCGGGTCGAAGAGCAGCGCACGGAAGTTCGCGGGACCGGGCAGGGCGACGGACGCGGGCGCACGAGCATGTTGCGGCTGGACTCTCGGGGGAGCGGCGCCATGCGCGTCTTTGCCTTGATCAGCCAGCGCCGCGGGCAGTTCCAGGGTGCGTTGAATTCCAACGTCGATTCGCAAACGGTCGGGCTGAATTACCGGCCGGACGTCGACTGGACGCTGTCGCTGAACGGAGGGCGTGAGCGCTCAGATGTCGTGACCGCAACAGCGGGGACCGGTTCTACCTGGGGTACCAGCGCCAACTGGGCACCAGACGCACGCACGCAGCTCAACGCCGATTGGCAAAAGCACGCCTATGGCAACACGCACACGCTGTCTTTTGAGCACCGGATGCGCCTGGTCAGTTTCAGGTTCATCGATTCCGCTGGGCTCAATCAGGGCTACTCAGGTTCGGGTGGACGGCAGACCAATTTCGATCTGTATTACCAGCTGTTTGCGTCGCGCGAGCCTGATCCGCTGAAGCGTGCGGACTATGTTCGCAATTACCTGCAGAGCATGGGCTTGCCCGCAGATGGCGTGGTCGGTGGCGGATTGATCACCACCAGCCCCAATCGCCAGCGTCAGCAGCAGTTCGGGATGACCTTGCTCGGTGTGCGCAGCACGTTGAGCGTGATGCTCGGGCGTACGCAGACGCAGCGGGTCGGGCCTGTTGCCACGGGCGACCTGGCCTTGTCGCCGGACATTGCCCAGCGCACCTATTCGATCAGCGCCGCGCACAAGCTCACTCCCACGAGTTCGCTCAGCCTGACTGCCAACCGGTCTAGCAACCTGGGGCAGGGCGTGAGCCAATTCACATCACTCGACAGCTATATGGCGGGATGGTCGATCCAGCTGGGCGCGCGCGCCAACGCTCAGCTCGGACTGCGTCATAGTCGCTCCCAGGGTGTGTTCGCCTACTCCGAAAACTCGGTCACGGCCAGCATGACCCAGCAGTTCTGAGGCCACCATGTACGAAGCCTTTTACGGTCTGACGAGCAAGCCGTTCCAGCTCAGCCCGGACCCGAATTTCTATTTCGGCAGCAAGCAGCACCGGCGCGCCAAGGCCTATCTGGACTACGGCGTGCTGCGCAACGACGGCTTCATCGTCATCACCGGCGAGATCGGTGCGGGCAAGACCACGCTGCTGCGCGGGCTGCTCGACAGCCTCAATCGCGGCAGCATCGTGATCGGCAACGTCGTCACCACGCAGCTCGATGCCGAGGACACGTTGCGCATGGTCGGGGCGGCCTTCGGTGTTCGCGTCAAGGACCTGAACAAGTCTGAGCTGTTGATGAGCTTGGAGGCCTTTTTCGTCAATCAGGTGACGCAAGGCAAGCGCTGCCTGCTCATCGTGGACGAAGCGCAGAACCTGACCCCGCGCGCGGTTGAGGAGCTGCGCATGCTCTCCAACTTTCAGTTCAGCAACCAGTCCTTGCTGCAGACCTTCCTGGTGGGCCAGCCCGAGTTCCGCGGCATCCTGCAGCGGCCCGAGATGGAGCAGTTCCGCCAGCGCGTGGCGGCCACTTGCCATATTGGCCCCCTGGACGAGGACGAGACCCAGCGCTACATGGAGCACCGGCTCAAATGCGCGGGCTCGACCGGCAAGCCCACCTTCGATCACGACGCCTTCCCGGCCATCTACAAGGCCAGCCAAGGCATCCCGCGCCGCATCAACCGGCTGTGTGATCGCTTGCTGCTGCTCGGCTTCATGCAGGGGCGCACGCACCTGACCCTGGAGGACGTGAAGGCTGTGCTGAAGGACATCGCGCAGGAAAGTGCGATTCCCAAGCCCAGCGGCGTGGGTGCTTTGGACTCCAAACCGGCGCCCTTGGCCGAGGTGAGTGGTGGCGAGCCCAGCGCCCCAGGTGCGCTCGACATCAGCCGCTTGCAGCTGAGTGCCGCCGAGGTACAGGGCCTGTCCAGCGAGATCGCCGCTTTGAGCGCCGACCATCAGACCGACCGCCTGCAGCGCCTGGAGCGCAGCATGATGCGGCTGGAGCGGATCAACCTGCAGACCTTGGCGTTGCTGCAGCGCCTGGTCGAGTCCGTGAAGCACTGACGGCCATGCTGGACCCCACGCCCGCCCCGCGACTGCGCAATGCCATGTCCATCGACGTGGAAGACTACTTCCAGGTCTCGGCCATGGCGCCCTACATCCGCCGGGCCGATTGGGATGCCTGCGAGTGCCGCGTCGAACGCAACGTCAATCGCATCCTGCAACTGCTGGCCGACACCCAGGTCCACGCCACCTTCTTCACGCTCGGCTGGATCGCCGAGCGCTACCCGCAGCTCGTCAAGAACATCGTCGCCCAGGGCCACGAGTTGGCCAGCCACGGCTACGGCCACGAGCGTGCCAGCGACCTCGACCGGGACGCGCTGCGGCAGGACCTGACCCGCGCCAAGGCTTTGCTCGAGGACCTCGGCGGTGTCGAAGTCATCGGCTACCGCGCGCCCAGCTTCTCCATCGGCAAGGGCAATCTCTGGGCCTTTGATGTGCTGCAGGAGACCGGGCACCGCTACTCGTCCAGCGTCTACCCGATTGCGCACGACCACTACGGCATGCCCGACTCCCCGCGCTTCGCCTACGAGGTGCGCCCGGGCTTGCTGGAGATTCCCGTCACCACCGTGCGCATGGGCTCGCGCAACTTGCCGTCCAGCGGTGGCGGATATTTCCGGCTGCTGCCTTACGGCATCTCGCACTGGCTGCTCTCGCGCGTCAACCGCGTGGACGGCGAGTCGGCGGTCTTCTACTTCCACCCCTGGGAGATCGACCCCGAACAACCGCGCGTGCAAGGCATCGACGCCAAGACACGCTTCCGCCACTACGTGAACCTGCCGCGCACCGAGGCGCGCATCGCACGGCTGCTGCGTGACTTTGCCTGGGGCCGGATGGACGAGATCTTTCTCGGCCGCACGCTCAGCGCACCGGCCGCAGTCTCGAGCGCCCAGAGCTGATGAGCGCCCCGATCCGCATTGCGCGCCTCGACGCGCAAGACGCCGCCGCCTGCGCCCGCTGGGACGCTTTCGTCTTCGCGGCGCGTGACGCGACCTTCTTCCACCGGGCCGGCTGGCTGCGCGTGATCGAGCAGCAGTTCGGCCACCGTGGGCATTTCCTTTACGCCGAATGCGACGGCGCCATCGTCGGCGTGTTACCACTGGTCGAGGTCAAGAGCCGCCTTTTCGGCCACTCGGTGGCCAGCTTGCCGTTTGGCGTCTATGGCGGCATTGCGGCCTCCAGCAGCGAGGCCACCGCCGCGCTGGAGGCCGAGGCCATCCGATGGGCCAAGGACACGGGCGCCGAGCACCTGGAATTCCGCAACCTGGAGCCGCGCCACCTGGACTGGCCCCGGCAAGACCTCTACGTCACCTTCCGCAAGGAGATCCTGCCGGAGGAAGAGGCCAATATGCTCGCGATCCCGCGCAAGCAGCGGGCCATGGTGCGCAAGGGGCAGAAGAACGGGCTCACCAGCCACATCGATGCCAATGTCGATCGCTTCTTCGAGGTCTACGCCGACAACGTCCACCGCCACGGCACCCCGGCCATGCCCAAGCGCTACTTTGCGGCGCTGCTCAAGGAGTTTGGCCCTGACGCCGAAGTGCTGACCGTCTGCGGCCCCGATGGCCGCTTGCTCTCCTCGGTGCTGAGCTTCTACTTCCGCGACGAATGCCTGCCCTACTACGCGGGCGACGACGAAGCCGCGCGCGACCTGGCCGCCAACGACTTCAAGTACTGGGAGCTGATGCGCCGCGCCTGTGCGCGCGGGCTCAAGGTCTTTGACTATGGGCGCAGCAAGCAGGGCACCGGGCCCTACGCCTTCAAGAAGAACTGGGGCTTCGAGCCCAAGCCGCTGTCCTACGAGTACGTGCTCTTCAAGCGCGACGGCATCCCCCAGAACAATCCGAACAACCCCAAGTACCAGTTGCTGATCAAGACCTGGCGCCGCCTGCCGCGTGCCGTCGTCAATTGGCTTGGCCCCCACATCGTCAAGAACCTCGGATGAAGGTTC
>CALMQC010000483.1 GCA_937871895.1 uncultured Roseateles sp.
GCGGCGCGCTGTGCCGAGGCGATGATCTCGGCCTTGCGCCGCTCCTTCTCGTTGGCCAGCAGCTTCTCGGCCATCAGGCGGTTGTCGCGCACCAGCTTGTGCAGCGTGTCTTTCGTGCGCCTGGCCTGGTCAACGGTCTGGATCTGCGCCAGCATCTGGGCCTCGGCCGCATCGAGCGCGGCCTCCGCCCCCTTGAGTGCCCTGATCTGCAGTTCCAGGTCAGCGAAGTCCTGGTCGGTCCTGGGTTCGCGGATCAGCTCCGTGGACAGGAACTCCTGCAGCCGCTCCTGGAAGGCGGCAAAGTTGTCGCGGATGGCGATGCTTCCGGTGGCGCTCACGACGACAGACGGCAGGGCCTCGACGGCGTTGGCCACCACGACGGGCGCCACCTCCGCGGGCTGGTATGCCGCCACATCCTTGTCGAATTGAGCCCAGCCGGCCAGCAGCCGACCCTTCTTGTCCTGGTTGGAGACGTACCAGCACCAGACCATGCGCTCCGGCGTGCCGTCGCTCACCATGAACAGCGTCTTCTCCGCGCCAGAGACCAGCTGCTGCTGGTCCATCTGCACGGTGTAGTGCTCATCTAGGTTGCCATCGCGGACCTGGGCGGCCAAGCCTTCATTCCAGAGCTTGTGCTCCCAGTTGATGGTCTCAGCCATGGTCAGGCCATCCATGCTGGCCAGCAGCGGTAGGCCTTGCACAACATCGGTGCCCGTGATCGGGTACAACTCCTCGCCGAGGATGGCCTCAGCCATGGCTCGGGCCTGGGCCTCGGTCTCGTGGCCGCGGTCGAACAGGCGCTGGGTGTGCTCACCCACCTCGGGCACGATGCCGGTGGCCTTCTGCTTCACCAGGTCGCTGCGCTTCTGGTACTTGCTGACGCCCAGCATGGCGGCCGCCTCGCTGGCGGTGTAGTGCTTGGCGCGAAGGGCATGCCACTCTGGTGAGCCCTGGGTCAGGTTGTGGATGTGCATGGGTGGCTCTTAGTTGGCGATGGTCTTGAGGTCAGCCTTCTGCTGGTCGGTCATGGGGGCGCCGCGACTCTCGACGCTGGCAATGATTTGGTCGGCGCTCTTGCGGCCCGACAGGATCAGCTCTGACCATTGAGGCAGATTGGCCCGGAAGGACTCTTCGGAATAGGTTGCCGCGTCGTCGGCGCCACCCTGCCCGTCGTCGTCGTCGTTCTCTTCGGCGACGCCAGTGATGGCTTTCAGCGTGTAGCGCTGCAGGTAGCTGACCGTGCTGGCGATTTGCTGGATGGCGTTCTTCTTGCCGGAGTTGTCGGGCGGGCCGCCCATCTCCACGGATTCGCTGTGTCCGGCCGCATGCTTGAGGATGCACTTGACCGAGATCCAGTCCTTGGTCTGGGTGACATCCCAGCGGTGGGACAGGCCGTGCTTGGCGAGCGCAGGCCCGACAGCCGCAACCACATCGGACAACTCGGCGTGCTTGTAGCCAACAAAGTCGCCCTTCTGGGTTTCGTAGCCGACAGCCTTGGTCTTGCGGACATAGACGGGCTCGGACTTGAACGCCGCCAGTGCGGCGTTGAATGCGTTGCGCGCCTCGTCAGCGCGCCACTCGCGCTGCATCGACAGCAGCTCGCGTAGGTCGGCGGCGCTGACGCCGTACTGCGCCATGGCCAGCATGATCCCGGCAGGGCTCCCGTCTTGGGCGATCCGATTGGGCACCTGAGTGAGCGGTTGAACAGGGCCTGGGCGCAAGGCCTCCAGCGCCAGTTCGTCGGTGTGGGCGATTGCGTTCATGTGGTCCTTTCAGGGTCGCGAGACCCAAATGAGGAAGGCATAGCTGACCAGGGCAATGGCAGCGACAAGAGTGGGGAACCGCGCCCAGGCGCCGACAAAGCGGTCGATGATGCGCCCGTGGTGGAGGCACTTGTCCCGGCTTTTGCAGGGGGCTCGACCCTGGCGGCAGTTGTTGCAACAGGAGGGGATCACTGGATCACCCCGGCAGCAACAAGCAGAATGGTGACAACCACCAGAACCAGGATGGCGCGGTCTGCTGGATGGTCGGAGGGATGCCTCATGCCGCACCTCCGGCCAGGCGCTTCCAGGCGGCCTTCGCTGCCGCATAGGCCTGGTTGTAGAGGGACCGGACCCTTGGGTCTTCAGCCTCGTCGGCCAGCCCGCGCAGCGTGTCTGCCCTGTCTCGCAGCCAAGCGACCTGTTGATGAACATCGTTTGTCATTGGTCTACAGTATACCTGATAGGTTGACGTAGTGCGAGCAAAAAGCCGCCACATAGGCGGCTCTGCGTGGCGGCGGCTTGACCTAGATCCGGCAGGGCCTCATGGTCATCAGGACTCGGCCAAGCACAAGCACCCCCTCCTTGACCGAGTTGCTGATGGTGAGGGGCGGGTAGGCCTGGTTGTCGCTGGAGAACAGCAGCGTCCCGTCGAGCTGGCGGCGGATGCGCAGGATGTAGATCTCGGCGAGTCTGGCCACGACATAGATGCCGTCCCTGTCGATGC
>CALMQC010000484.1 GCA_937871895.1 uncultured Roseateles sp.
GCTCCTCGTTGTTGTATTCGACGCTGCCGCCGGGCTGCAGGATCTCGTAGGGGCTCATGGTGGCGTCGCCCACGAAGATCAGCTTGTAGTCGCGGTTGAACTTGTGGATGAGGTCCCAGGTGGAGAGCTTCTCGGCGTAGCGGCGGCGGTTGTTCTTCCAGACGTGGTCGTAGACGCAGTTGTGGAAGTAATAGAACTCCAGGTGCTTGAACTCGGCCTTGACGGCCGAGAACAGCTCCTCGACGCGATGGATGTGCTCGTCCATGGTGCCGCCCACGTCCATCAAGAGCAGGACCTTGACCTTGTTGTGGCGCTCGGGCTGCATGCGGATGTCCAGCAGGCCGGCGTTGGCGGCGGTGCCGTGGATGGTGCCGTCGAGGTCCAGCTCCAGCTCGGAGCCCTCGCGCGCAAAACGGCGCAGGCGGCGCAGCGCGACCTTGATGTTGCGGGTGCCGAGCTCGACGCCGTCGTCATAGTCGCGGTAGGCGCGTTGCTCCCAGACCTTGACGGCGCTCTTGTTGCCCCCTTTACCGCCGATGCGGATGCCCTGCGGGTTGAAGCCACCGTTGCCAAAAGGGCTGGTGCCGCCGGTGCCAATCCACTTGCTGCCGCCCTCGTGGCGCTCTTGCTGCTCTTCGAGACGTTTTTTGAGCGTCTCCATCAGCTCGTCCCAGCCCATCTTTTCGATCGCGGCTTTCTGTTCGGGCGTGAGTTCAAGCTCCAGCGTCTTCTTGAGCCAGTCGAGCGGCAGCTCGGTCTTGAAGTCGGTCAGCATCTCGACGCCCTTGAAGTAGGCGGCAAACGCGCGGTCGAACTTGTCGAACTGGGTTTCGTCCTTGACCAGGCAGGCGCGAGAGAGGTGATAGAAGTCGTCGATGGAGGCCCAGCCTTCAGCGCCGATCACCTTGGCCTGCAGGGCTTCCAGCAGGGTCAGGTACTCGGGCACCGTCACCTTGAGCTGGGCGGCGCGCAGCGTGTAGAAGAACTGGGTGAGCATGGCGGAGCCGATTTTCTCAGCGCCGTCAGCGGCTGCGGGCCTTGGGGGCATGCAAGGCCAGCCAGTCAAACACCTCGCGGTACCAAAGGCGGCTGTTGCGCGGTTTCAAGATCCAGTGGTTCTCGTCAGGGAACCACACCAGCCGCGCCGGCACGCCCAGTGACTTGAGCGTGTTGTAGTAGGCCAGGCCCTGGGCGTCGGGCACGCGGTAATCCTGCGCGCCATGGCTGACCAGGGTCGGCGTGCGCGCGCCGGCAATGTGGGCCGCGGGGTTCTGGCGGGCGACCTGGGCGGGGTCGTCAAAGTAGCGGGCGCCCAGCTCCTGGTGGTGCCAGCCATAGGCGTCGTCGGCGTACATGGCCTGCCAGTCAAAGGCCCCTGCATGGCAGATGTAGGCCTGGTAGCGGCCGGGCGACACATGCGCGTTCATCCAGGCCACCATGTAACCGCCATAGCTGCCGCCGGCGGCGCTGATGCGCGCGCCATCAACCCAGCGCTGCTGCAGCAGCCACGTCGTGGTGGCCTCGATGTCCTGCAACTCCAGCTCGGCCCAGCGGTGGGTGATGCTGTCGAGGAAGGCATGGCCGAAGCTGGACGAACCGTGGTAGTTGACGCAGGCAACGACGTAGCCCTGAGCGGCAAAGGCCTGGTGGTTCCAGCGCCAGTGCCAGCTGTCACCAAAGCAGGTGTGCGGGCCGCCGTGGATGAGATGCAGCACCGGGTACTCGCGGCGCGGGTCGAAGCCGGGCGGGAAGACGAGCCAGGTCTGCACCGGGTCACCCAGGGCGCCTTCCATCCAATGCTCCTTGGCCTCGCCAAAGCGGTGGCGTGCCAGCAGGGCATCGTTGAAGTGCTCGATGCGGCGCGGGCCCTCGTCGGTCAGCACCGAGAGGCGAGGTGGGTGGTGCAGGCTGTCATGCTGGACGACGCAGGTCTGGGCCTGCAGGTCAAAGGCGCCGACGTGGCCGCCACGGCACAGGCAGTCCACCTCGCCGCTGGGCAGCTGCATCTGCCAGAGGTGGCGGCGGCCATGGTCTTCGGCGGCAAAGATGATGGCGTCGTCTTCAGGCGCCCAATGCAGCGGGGCGGCGATGTCGCGGTCCCAGGCGGCGCCGCAGATGGCCCAGTGGCCGTGACCGTCGAGCACGCCGAGCTGGTTGGGCGCCGTGTGGCGCAGGCCCTGATGGCTCGCGAGGAAGGCCAGGTAGCGCCCGCTGTGGCTGTAGCGAGGGGCGTCGAAGTGCCAGTCGTTGTCCTGCAGCAGCACGCGGTGCTGGCGGCTGCGCACCTCGATCTCGGCCAGCGCAAAGCGGTTCTCGCAGGCGGGTTCGGCTGCGGGGTCGAAAGCGAAGACCAGGCGCCGGCCATCGGGGGCGATGTCGTAGGCATCGGCGCTGTGGTCCATGCGGCCGAGTTCGAGCGTCGTGCCTTCGAAGAGGTCGCGCACGCGGCCGGTGGCGGTGTCGAGCACATGCAGGTGCAGCGCGCGGCCCTGGGGGAGGTTGTGGTCCCACCAGCGGTAGAGCGTGTCGTCGGTGACGTAGGCGCTGTCCTTGCGCTCGCGCTCAACCTGCATGCGCGGGCCTTGCGCGGCGTGCTTCAGCTCGGGCCAGACCCAGGCGGCAAAGGCGATGTGCCGGCCATCAGGGAACCACTTGAAGGACTCGATGCCGGTGGGCAACTCGGCGGCGCGGCGGGCCTCGCCGCCGTCGGGGGCAATCAGGTAGATCTGGGGCTCGGCATCGGGCTTGCCGTCACTGTGGCGCTTGGCGATGAAGGCAATCAGGTCGCCGCGTGGGCTCCAGCGCGGGGTGTGGTCCTTGTCGCCGGCCTCGGTCAGGCGGCGCGGGCGGCCACCGAGCGTCGAGAGCAGGTAGAGGCTGCTGCGGCTGCGGTTTTCCTCCATCGAGGGCTGGCTGACGCAGACCACGGCCTGACCGCCGTCGGGCGAGAGGCTGGGCTCGCCGACGCGGGCGAGGGACCAGAGAGCATCGGCGTCAAAGACTGGGGGCGGGCGAGACGGCATAGGGAAGCCCGTGGGGCAAAGCGATTTGAGGGCGGTCAGCGCGGCCGGCTCAGCTGCCACTGCAGGTGGGCCTTGATCTCGGGCCACTCGCCGGCGGTGATGCTGTACATGACGGTGTCACGCACGGTGCCATCGCGCCGCAGCGTGTGGTGGCGCAGCACGCCATCGCGCTTGGCGCCGAGGCGCTCAATCGCGCGCTGCGAGGCGAGGTTGAAGTTGTCGGTTCGGAAGCCCACCAACTCGGCGTCCAGGACCTCGAATGCGTGGGTGAGCAGCAGCAGCTTGGTGGTGGTGTTCACGGCGGTGCGCTGCACGCGGCGTGCGTACCAGGTCCAGCCGATCTCCAGCCGGTCAATCACCGGGACGATGTCGTGATAGCTGGTGCAGCCCAGCACCTTGCCGTTGTGGGCGTCGAGCACGGCAAAAGGCAGGCGGTGGCCCTCGGCCTGGCCCTGCAGGGCTTTCTCGACATAGGCCTGGGTCTCGGCCGGTTTGGGGACGCTGGTGAAGCGCAGGTTCCAGAGCTCGCCATCGGCTGCCGCGCTTTGCAGGCCATCCACGTGGGCCAGCGAGAGGGGCACGAGCCGGAGGTGCTCAGCCTCCAGCGTCACGGGTTGCACGTCCAGCATCAGCGGTTGGCCCTTTGCATGAAGACGAGTTTTTCAAACAGGCTCAGGTCCTGCTCGTTCTTGAGCAAGGCGCCCACCAGCGGCGGCACGCTGACCTTGCCGTCCTCAGTCGCGATGGTCGCGGCGGCGACGTCCTCGGCCAGCAGCAGGCGGATCCAGTCCACCAGCTCCGAGGTGCTGGGCTTCTTCTTGAGGCCGGGCAGGGCGCGCACGTCGTAAAAGCTTTTGAGCGCGGCGGCCAGCAGCTCAGCCTTGAGGTCGGGGAAGTGGACCTTGACGATGCGCGTCATGGTCTCGGCGTCGGGGAAGCGGATGTAGTGGAAGAAGCAGCGGCGCAGAAAGGCGTCGGGCAGTTCCTTCTCGTTGTTGGAGGTGATGACGACCAGCGGCCGGTGGCGCGCCTTGACGAGTTGCCGCGTCTCGTAGACGTAGAACTCCATGCGGTCGATCTCGCGCAGCAGGTCGTTCGGAAATTCGATGTCGGCTTTGTCGATCTCGTCGATCAGCAGGACCACGGGCACATCGCTGTCAAAGGCCTGCCAGAGCACGCCTTTGACGATGTAGTTCTCGATCTGGCGGACGCGGTCGCTGCCTTCGATGCCCGCCAGCTGCGAGTCCCGCAGGCGGCTGACGGCGTCGTACTCATAGAGTCCCTGCTGCGCCTTGGTGGTGCTCTTGATATGCCACTGCAGCAGCGGCATGCCCAGCGCCTTGGCCACTTCCTCGGCCAGCATGGTCTTGCCGGTGCCGGGCTCGCCCTTGATGAGCAGCGGCCTTTGCAAGGTGGCGGCTGCATTGACGGCCAGCATCAGGTCTGGCGTGGCGACATAGTGGTCAGAACCCTGGAATTTCATGGGAGCAGCAGGCCCTCGCAGTCGGAAAATGAGTATAGGGGTCGCCCTATAATCCCGCCCGCTCAAGACTGGACCCCTGGCACCATGAAACAACTGATGAAGATTTCGCTCGTCCTGGCTGCGTTGGCTGGAAGCTTTTCCGTGCAAGCGCAGGATGTGAAGGCGGGCGAGAAGAAGATTGCCATGTGCATTGGCTGCCATGGCATCGTCGGCTATCAAGCCACCTTCCCCGAGATCTACAAGGTGCCGATGATTGCGGGGCAGAGCGCCAAGTACATCGTGTCCGCCCTGCAGGCCTATGCCAAGGGTGACCGCAAGCACCCGACCATGCGCGGGATCGCGCAGTCCCTGACTGAACAGGACATGGCTGATGTGGCTGCCTACTACGAGCAGCAAGCCAAGGCCCCCGCCGCGCCCGACACGGCCTCCGCCGCCCCTGAGGCCGTGGCCAAGCTGCTGGAGAAGGGTGCTTGCGCGTCCTGCCACGGCGCCAACTTCAGCAAGCCCATCGACGGCACTTATCCCAAGCTGGCTGGCCAGCACGCCGACTACCTGGCCGCCGCGCTGCGCGCCTACAAGACCGAAGGCAACCCCAACGTCGGCCGCGGCAATGCCATCATGGCCGGCCAAGCCAAGCAGTTCAGCAATGCTGAGCTCAAGAGCATTGCCGCCTACCTGGCCAGCCTGCCGTCTGAACTCAAGACCGTGCCGCAGAGCAAGTTCCGCTGACACCTTCGCGACACCCAAAACGACCGCCTCCGACGAGGCGGTTTTTTTTCGCGTTTCTGGTGCATGGCGCAGGCCATGGCCCTGCCGACTTCAGGGTCACAAGGCCATACTGCGCGACCAATGCTGAAGCGGATCGCGACCTCTGACGTCAAGTTGGGCATGTACCTGCACTCAATGGAGGGTGCATGGCTGTCCCATCCTTTCTGGCGCACGCGCTTCGTGCTGGCGGATCCGGCGGACCTTGTTGCGCTCAAGGCGAGCGCGGTTCAGGCGGTGTGGATTGACGCGTCCAAAGGCGCCGATGTGCCGGACCCTGAACCCGCCAAGCCCTCGCCGCAGCGGTCGCCCCCGCCGTCGCTCGCACCGGCCGCCCCCATCGCTGCGCCGGCTCCGGCACCGCGTCCGCCCGAGGCACGCACCTCGATCGAATCTGAATTTGAACGCGCCGCCCAGGTGCTGAACCGCTCGCGCGTGGCCGTCACAGCCATGTTCAACGAGGCGCGGCTGGGCAAGGCGGTGGACACCGAGCGCTGCCTGCCCATCGTGGACGAGGTGGCGGGCTCGGTGGCGCGCAATCCGGCGGCCTTCATGTCGCTGGCGCGGCTCAAGAACAAGGACGACTACACCTACATGCACTCGGTCGCCGTGTGCGCGCTGATGGTGGGTCTGGCCCGGCAGTTGGGCCTCAATGAAGAGCAGACCCGCGAAGCAGGTCTGGCGGGCCTGCTGCACGACATCGGCAAGATGGCGATGCCGCTCGACATCCTGAACAAGCCGGGCACGCTGACGGACGCTGAATTCGACGTCATCCGCAGCCACCCGGAGCGTGGCTATGAAATGCTCAAGGGCAGCGACGGCGTGACTGAAGGCGCGCTGGACGTGGCCTTGCACCATCACGAGAAGATGGACGGCACCGGCTACCCGCACGCGCTGGCCGGCGACAAGCTCACCTTGCTGGCCCGCATGGGCGCGGTGTGCGACGTCTATGACGCCATCACCTCGTCGCGGCCCTACAAGGCCGCGTGGGACCCGGCCGGCTCCATCCAGCGCATGGCGCAGTGGCAGGGCCATTTCGACAGCAATGTGTTCTCGGCCTTTGTGCGCTGCGTGGGCATCTACCCGGTGGGCACCTTGGTGCGCCTGCAGTCCGGCCGCCTGGCCGTGGTGCTGGACCAGAACCCGGCGGCGCTGGTGTCGCCGCGTGTGAAGGTGTTCTTCTCGACCAAGTCGAACATGCCGATCCCGATCACCACGATCGACCTCGCCGCCCAGGGCGTGACGGACAAGATCGTTGGCCGCGAGCCGCCCGAGAACTTCGGCTTCAAGCATCTGGACGACCTCTGGAAGCCGGCCCTGCCTGGGCGCTGAGGCTCTGCCCAGGACGCTGCTCCGGACACCGCCTTCTGGGCCCCTTCTGCGGGGCAGTTCCAAGCATCGACACAGCCGGGTTCGGCCGACACTTTGCGCATGTGCGCCTTGATGTCCCGCCCCTTCGTCTTGCTTGTCCTGACTGCCGGCCTGCTGGCCGCCTGTGGAGGCGGCGGCGGAGGAGGGGGCAGCAGCAACAACGGCGGCAGCGGCGACACGCCCGCCGTTCTGGCTGGCGTGGCCGCCACGGGCGCGCCCTTGGTCAGCGCCAAGGTCACCGTGCTGGACGGCAAGGGCGCGAGCATCGGCACCGGCACCACGCACGGCAGCGATGGCAGCTACCGCATCACCCTGCCCACCAGCGCACCCACGGGGCCACTCTTTGTGCAGGTCGCGGGTCTGGATGCTGCGGGCAGCCCGCAGCTGATGTTCTCCGCGGTGCCCACCGTCACGGCCAATATGGTGGCGCACCTCACACCGCTGACCACGGCCACGGTCGCGCTGGCCCTGGGTACTGAGCCCGGCCCGGTGTTCGCCCAGGCCGCGACTGACAGCTCGGCCCTGCCCAAGCTCGCCAGCAATGCGGCCGCCGCTCAGGAGTTTCTCAAGTCCCTGCTCAAGACCCAGTTCTCCGACCTCAAGATCACCGACCCCAAGACGCTGGACCTGCTGGCCGACGCCAGCTTTGCTGCCAACAAGGGCGCGCACGACCTGCTGATCGAGAGCGTCCGCGTGGACCTGGCGCGCAGCAGTCGCAACGTCCCCTTGCTGCAACTGGCCAACAAGTTCATCGGCGGCCTGACACCCGAGGTGGTGGTGGACCTCAGCACCGCGCAGACCGAACTGGCCAAGACCGGCGGCGCGCCGGCCAATGCCATCCTGTCCACCCTGAAGGCCACCACCAGCGCTACCTCGGTGCTAGGCAACCTGGGCGTGCTGGACGACCTGACGGCCGCGCTCAACCAGCTGATCGCTACCGGCCCTGACGCCGGTGCGCTCACGGCCCATCCGCAACTCAGCGCCTACGACAAGCACAACGGCGCCTTGGTGGGCGACATGGTCACCCGGCTGTACGACATGTCGCGTGCCAACCGCCAGTTCGGTCGCATGCAGACTCTGGGCTGTGCCGACGACGCGCCCAGTGCGGGTGCCTGCAGCCGCGTGCTGGTGGCGGCGCCGGTGATTGACGCCTCGGGCACCGTGATCGACCACGTCCTCGACGCCGTGACCTACAGCAAGACCTCGATCACCGCCAACAAGTGGAACCTGATCGGCAATGGCAAGAAGCTGGCCGTGACGGTGAGCCCCCTGGCCTATATCGGCTTCGAGGCCGACGGCACGCTCAGCAGCTCCCTGGTGCCCAACCCCGGCATTGGCCTGCTGGCCGACATCCAGGCCCAGAAACCCGACCCCAGCATCCCCACCAACCCGCCCGTCAAGCTGATGGACACCGCCACGTTGCAAATGCCCGGCGGCTTCAGCATCGCCTTTGGCTACTGCAACCGGCCGTCGATGTGCATCTCCAGCACGCCGGGCACGACCAGCCTGATTCCCACCGGGGGCATCGGCGACGTGGCCATCCAGCGCGCGGCCGTGGGCTGGGTGGGCAGCGCCGACACGGTGCGTGGCGCGTTCTTCAGGGCCAGCTACACCACCGGCGGCGCCGCAGAGGTGCGGCCGGTCTACCTGCGGTCCGACGTGCTGTCCGACCCGGCGCGGGCGCGTTTCCTGACACTGGACGGCGGCCTGAGCAGCACCAAGCCTTTGAAGGCCGGTGACCTGCAATCCGGCACCCTCGCCATCGCCTGGCAAAGCTGGGCGACCGCCAACCCCGACATGCGGGTGATCGAGATCCGCCGCGTCTACGCCCCTAGTACCGGTAGCCCGACCGTCGCCAACACCACCGTGCCGCTACCGCCTGCCGTCAAAGCCACCTTGACCGGTGCCTTTACGCCCGTGGCGGCCGTACGCACTGAGCTGTGGCTCGGGGCCGTGGATGGGCAGGGGCGGCGGTACTACACGCGCTATCTGGCAGCGCCGTGAGTGGCGGGAGGTGGGTGGCGGAGGCTGTGAGATTCGAACTCACGGGCCCTTGCGGGCCGGCAGTTTTCAAGACTGCTGGGTTAAACCACTCCCCCAAGCCTCCGCTGACCTAAACATGCACACAGGCAGTTTTGCCACCTGTCCTTCGGCCAGGTGTCCGACGCCACAAGGGCGTCGAGCAAGACTGCTGGGTTAAACCACTCCCCCAAGCCTCCTGGTTTGCGCAAGGCCTGACACCAAGTCAGCCGTGCGGAAAGCGGGCTGCATTCTAGGTGCGCGTTTGTAACGTTCAGAGCTTGGTGGCCTTGTCATCCCCCTGAGGGGGGCGGCGCCGGCCCTCAGTCACGGGGGCGTAACGAAAGTTGCAATTCGATACAGTGCGAGCGTTGTCGTACTGAGTTAGTTCAGTGCGCAAACATGACAAAAACGAGATGCTGACTGGCCCGCAAGGCCTGCAAAGCACCAGGGAGGCACGGTGGCCGAGTCGTACGGGCTGCCGCCGGGGGTTCGCGTTTGAACCCGCTTGTTCACCCAATGCCTCCCGACGACCGCGTGCCTGCAGCCCCTTGGCTGCTGGTCAGCTTTCCCGTCGAGGGGGCGGACCTTGCCCTGTGACCGTGGAAGCTTTGAGGAAACTCGTACCGACGCGTGTGGTGTCGTCGGTGATGGCGCCAGAGACGCCGCAGCGTGATGCTGCTGATCTCATCGTCGATGCGCTGGAAGCGCTGGGCGTGGAATTCGTGTTCGGCGTCCCCGGCGGCGCCATCGAACCCCTCTACAACGCGCTGGCCCGCAGTGGTCGGCGCGGAGGCCCGCAGGCCGTGGTGGCGCGCAATGAGCAAGGTGCCGCCTACATGGCCGACGGCTATGCCCGTGAAACCGGGCGCCTGGGCGTCTGCATCGCCACTTCGGGCCCCGGGGCCACCAACTTGATCACCGGCGTGGCCTGCTCGTTTGACAACAGCGTGCCCATGCTGGTGCTGACGGGTCAGCCGCCCATCAAGAACTTCGGCAAGGGCGCGCTGCAGGAGTCGAGCTGCACCGGCATCAACACCGTGGCCATGTTCCGTCCCTGCACGCGTTACAACTCCCTCGTCTCGCACCCGGACCAGATCCCGGTCAAACTATTCAACGCCGTGATGCAGGCGCAGCGTGCACCCAGCGGCCCGAGCCATTTGTCCATCCCGGTGGACATCCTGCGCCACCCGATGGCGCCCGAGACCGAGGTGCCCGACTTTGCCGGCCTGCTGCGCTGGACCCCTGCCTTGGTGGACGTGGCGGCGGTGGAGCAACTGGCCCGCTTGGTGTCCGAGGCGCGGCGCCCGGTCTGGCTGATCGGTGACGGCTGCGGCGAGGCCGGCAGTGAGCTGATGCGCCTGGTGCAGATCACAGAAGGTAGCTTCGTCACCACCCCCGATGGCAAGGGCTTCGTCAACCCACGGCACCCGCGCTTCAAGGGCGTGTTTGGCTTTGGCGGGCACGGCAGCGCCGCCGAATTGCTGGCCAGCGAGCCGGACCTGGTCATCGCCCTGGGCACCGGGTTTGGCGAGTTCAACAGCGGCGGCTGGTCCAGTGCGTTGCTCAACAGCCGCCTCGTGCACGTGGACGACAGCGACGAAAACCTGATGCGCTCGCCCATGGCCCGCTTGCATGTGCGCGGCCACATCCGCTCGGTCTGCGAGCAGTTGCTGCGCCTGCTCGACGCGCCGCAAGAAGGCGCGCTGCTGCCCTTCCAGCACCCGCAGAAGGCGCAAGACGCCTACGACGCCATGGTGGACGAGCCCGTCGCCGCCCGCCAGCCCTGCAGCCCCGTCAAGCCCCAGCGCCTGCTCGCCACCCTGGGCGAACGCTGCCCGCCGCACACCCGCTTTGTGGCCGATGCCGGCAACAGCGCCGCCTGGGCCGTGCACTACCTGGCCCCACAGGACCGCCGCAGCGCCCGCCTGCCGCGCAACACCTACCTGCCCACCGGCCAGGAGCAGCGCAGCAGCCGCTCCAGCTGGTTGCGCGTCACCATGGACTTTGCCCCCATGGGCTGGGCCATCGGCTCGGCCGTCGGCAT